>JALYTP010000028.1 GCA_030854225.1 Pseudomonadota bacterium | reverse complement strand
CGAGCGGCTGGAACAGCGAATGCGCGTGCTCGAACGGATCGTCACCGACCGCGGCATCGATATCGCCGATGAAATCGAACACCTGCGCGACGAACCCTCGTCGCCGCTGAATTGAAGGATTGCCGAGATGATCGTCGTTTTCGCCGTCCTCGCCGCCATCGCCGGTGGCGGATGCTACCTGACCGAACGCGTCGACCGCCCGCGTCGCCGGCTTGACCGGTTGCAGCAGCGGCCCGCCGAATAACCCCTCGCATACAGCGACTGGAGAAGATCGATGAACCCGTTTGAAATGGTGGTCGCCATCGTCATCGTCGTCACGATCGGCGGCGTACTGCGCGCCCGCTACGGCATGAGTTGGCGTGACGGCCAAGGCGGCGAATACCGCGTCGGCGAGGATACGACCGCCGAGAACGAGCGGCTTCGCGACGAGCTCAAGGGGCTGAAAGAGCGCCTCGCGGTGCTCGAACGCCTCGCCACCGACAGCAATAACAGCAGCGCCAACCTCGACCGCGAGATCGAGAAGCTGCGCGACCGTACCTGAAAGGAGCAGGGATCATGACCGAGCCGACCTTTTACGTAACGATGGCAACCACAGGGCTCACCGGCCTGGCGATGCTGATCTTCGCCGGGCTGACCGGGTGGCGCGGCTGGCTGACGCTCAAGCAGCAGGAATTGCAGGCAGCAAGCGATCAGCATGCCGGCCCCGCACTGCCCAATGCCAGCGCGCGGATAGAGATCGCCGACTTGAAGGAACGCATCCGCAAGCTCGAGGCGATCGCCGCCGGGGTGGACCTGTAACCTCCACCCGGCTAGCGGCGGGGCGATGAACGCCCCCGCCCCCAGCCTTGCCGATCTGCAGGAGGAATACACCTTCCTGGATCCCGACGACCGGTATCGCCTGTTGATCGATCTAGGCCGCGCGCTCGATCCGATGCCCGATCCACTGCGGACGGACACGACGCTGGTGCGGGGCTGTTCCGCCTCGGTATGGGTCTACCCCACGACCAGCAGCGACGGCACCTTGCGCTTCCTGGCGGATTCGAACGCCGCGATTACCAAGGGGATCATCGCGCTGGTGCTGTTGACGGTGCAGGATCGGACCCCGGAGGCGATCCTGGCGACCGATATCGACGCCGCGCTCGCGCCGTTCGATCTCAAGAATCAGCTCAGCGCGAATCGCACACAGGGCATTCCCAACATGATCGCGCTGATCCGCGAAACCGCCGCGCGCCTGGCCGGCTGAACGAACAGGACAACATCCGCGCCAGCGATTCGGGGGAGGCCGGCGAGCGCGCTTACGCCGGTTTCCAGGCCCTCGCATCCTCCGCCGACTTGAGCACTTCATACGCCGCCTGGATCGCCTGAAAGCGCTTCGCCGCGTCGGCATCGCCGGGGCGGACGTCGGGGTGGTATTCCTTGGCCTGCTTGCGCCACGCGGCGCGGATCGCCTCGAAATCGGCGTCGCTATCGAGTTCGAGGATATCGAGCGAGCGCATTTCATCGCGCGAGCGGGAGCCGTCGCCCGGGCCGCCCCAGCCATAATGCTTGGCCTCGGCGAAACCATCCGCGGCGCGCGTCTCCGCGGCTTCGCGTTCGGCGGCTTCCTCGGCGGTCAGCCCTTCGAAATAATTCCAGCCGCGATTATATTCGGCGGCATGCCCCTGGCAGAAATACCAGCGCTCCGGGCTGTTGGGCGATTTGGGCGCCGGGCAATCGCCGCGTTCGGTGCAGCCGTACCGGTCGCACACCCGCACCGTCGTCGCCTCGCGCGACGAGCCGTAGCCGCCCCAGCGCGGGAAACCCCAATTATCGGATCGTGTCGAACGGGCCATCACGCCCGCATCTAAATGCCGCAGATGCGAAATGCCACCATTGGCGGCGAGAAAACGGAAATCACACTCGCGGGCTGGCGTGCGAGTGAATCGCACGCCGTCTGTCCTCGCGCAGGCGAGGCCGACCGCGCATTCGCGTGCGCGGCGCGCAACGGCGATTAGCATTCGCCACTCGCCACGCGAAGCGCCAGAGGGTCTGTAAGCCGGGTTCTGTCCACGCGCCGAAACGCGATGGGCGACCATTCCTCTAGGCCCGCCATTGCTGACGGGCTCCAGCAACCAACCCGGATGACGAGCGGGAACACGCCCATATGCCATCCCTATTCGGTCTTGCTCCCGGTGGGGTTTGCCATGCCGCCGCTGTTACCAGCCGCGCGGTGCGCTCTTGCCGCACCCTTTCACCCTTGCCGTGCCTGTCGCCAGGCGTTGGCGGTCTGCTCTCTGTGGCACTTTCCCTGGGGTCACCCCCGCCGGGCGTTACCCGGCACCGTCGTTCCGCGGAGCCCGGACTTTCCTCGCGTGCCCGAAAGCACCCGCGGCCGCCCGACCCTCTGGCGCGAGCGGCTTACGCGTCTCCGGTCGGCTTTGGCAAGAGCAACGCGAGCAGGATGCAGCGACTTTCGCCGTCGATCGTGCCGTCGATCAGTTCGGGGCGGAACCGGCGCTGGAACGCGACGACGGCGGCGAGCTTGTCGCTCACGTCATAACCGAACCGGTCCAGCGCGATCAGGAAGCCCGCGTCGGTCCACTCAGGGTCCATCAGGTTCTTCGTCGGGCGCGGCAGCGCGAGGCGCAGTCTGGCGAGGCGCGACCAGGGGAACAATTCGCCCGGATCCTGCTTGCGCGTTGGTGCGATGTCCGAATGGCCGACGACGTTGCCGCGCGTGATGTCGTGCCGCTGCTTGATATCGGCGACCAGCGGCAGCAGCGCGTCGATCTGCTCCTCGGCAAAAGGGTGATAGCCGAATTCGTGCCCCGGATTGACGATCTCGATCCCGATGCTGGCCGAATTGACATCCTCGATCCCGCGCCAGCGCGATTTGCCGGCGTGCCAGGCGCGCTTGTCTTCGGCCACCATGCGCAGGATCTGGCCGTCCTCGGCGACGAGATAATGCGCCGACACCTTGGCCGCGGGGTCGCGCAGGCGGTCGATCGCCGCTTCCGCTGTCTGCATGCCCGTATAGTGCAGCACGATCATCGACACCGGCAAGGCGCGTTCATCGAAATTGGGCGACGGTGTTTCGATCATCGTCATGGTGCTTCCCTGCCCGTCAAGCCGACAACCAGCATAGGCCGAGCGGGCGGGGACGGGAAGCGGGTGTCAGACGGCTTTCGGCGCCAGTGTGCCAGCGGGCTCGTAAAGCCCGCGAAAGCGCACGCTGGGGCGAAACGCGCCGGTCTGCCCGATCACCGTTTCGCCCGCGCCCAGCACCAGCAATCCCCCGGGCCGGATCACCTGCGCGAAGCGATCGAAGATCCCGCGTCTGATATCGGCGGGGAGGTAGAGCAAGACGTTGCGGCACAAGATGACGTCGAACCGGCCGATCGGCAACGGATCGGCGATCAAATTCATCTGCCGGAACGAGATGCGGCGCACCAGATCGGCCTTCGCGATCCACTCACCGCCGGCGGTATCGTCGAACCATTGCACCATGCGCCGCACGGGCAGCCCGCGCTGGATTTCGAATTGCGAAAAGCGCCCGGCGCGCGCGCGCGCCACGGCGGCGTCCGAAACGTCGGTCGCGACGATATCGGGCAGCCCGTCCGCCGCCATCCGCTCGGCGAACAGCATCGCGAGCGACAGCGGCTCCTGCCCGCTCGAACAGCCGGCCGACCATAGACGAAGGCGCCGCCCCGGCGATGCCTCCGCCATGTCGAGCACCGCGTCCGTGACGAGATCGAGCACCGCGGCATCGCGAAAGAACGACGTTTCCTGATTGAGCAACGCGTCGACCACCTGTTTGGCGATCGCCCGGTCGCCATGCGAGGCGACTAGCGCGGCGAGATCTTCGAGTGACTCCAGCCCGCGATCGCGCAGCATCGGCTTGAGCGCGGTCTCGATCCGCCACGCGCGCGTGGCATCGATGCGCTGCCCGGTCCGCTCTTCCAGCAGGAGGCTCAACACGTCGATCGCCGATGTGGCACGCGGTCTCGACGTGGTGATCATGCGGTGGGCCGCCGACGCGCCGCGACCAGCTTGCCGATTGCCGCCGGCGCCATGATCGCGCTGGCGAGGCCGGCATTGGCCACCGCGCCGGGCATGCCCCACACCACTGAACTCTCGCGGTCCTGAGCGATGACGCAGCCGCCGCGTTCCATGACGCGGCGCGCGCCGATGCTGCCGTCGCGGCCCATGCCGCTCAATACGATGGCCAGCACGCGCTCGCCGTACACCTCGGCCAGGCTTTCGAACATCGGATCGACCGACGGCAGGCAACCGCTCGGCGCGGGAGCAGCGCTCAGCCGGATCGCTGCCCCGTCACCCGTGCCGACGACGCGCAAATGGGCATCGCCCGGCGCGATGACGATTCGACCGGGGCGGATGCGAAGGCAATCGCTGGCGACGTCGCACGGACGCGCCGCCAGCACGGCGAGTTGCGCCGCGAAAAACGGCATGAACGACGCCGGCAGATGTTGCGTGATGAGGATCGGCGCGGTGACGGTCTGCGGGATCTCGCGCAGCAGCAGGCCAAGCGCGTGGATGCCCCCGGTCGAGGCGCCGATCGCCACGATATCGAAGCCGCCGTTCGGCTTGCGGTCGTGAAGCGATACCGCATAGGGCGCTGGATCGGCCTCGAACAGACGGTCGAGCTTTTCGCTCACGGCCTGCGAAAAACGTCCGGCAAAGCCCCCCGCATCGGGTTTGAACAAGGTGTCCGCCGCGCCCAGCGCGAGTGCTTCGATCGTCGCCGCCGCCCCGTCGCGTGCGATGGACGAGACGATGAGCACCTTCGCCCCGCCACTCGCCGAGATCAAATCGGGGAGTGCCGAAAGACCATCGATTCCGGGCATCTCGATATCGAGAATGATGCCATCGACGCGCTCGGCTTCGAGAAAATACAGCGCGGCTTTCGCATTCGCGCATGCGCCGCTGACATAGAACCGGCCGCTGGCTTCGACCGCGCGCTCGATCACGGCGCGGGCGACCGCCGAATCATCGACGATCAGGATCCGTGGGCGCTCATCTCCCGGCGGCAGGGCGTTGATCGCCGATCTGATTTCGGGAGGCATGTGCGCACCGCGCCGGGATCAGGCCAGGCCGACGATCTGCAGCTTGCTCTCCAGTGTTTCGCGATCGAACGGCTTCATGACATATTCGTCCGCCCCCGCTTCGATCGCAGCGCGGATATGCGCCATGCCGTTCTCGGTGGTGCAGAACACCACCTTGGGGCGGCTCGTCACCGCGCTGTCGCGCAGCGCGCGCAGGAAATCCATTCCGCTCATCACCGGCATGTTCCAGTCGAGCAGGATCACGTCGGGCGCCGACTGGAGGCAACTGTCGAGCGCCTCGCGCCCGTCACCCGCTTCGCTGACCTGGAAATTGAGTGTTTCGAGGATGTGACGGGCGACCTTGCGGATCACCTTCGAATCATCGACCACGAGGCAAGTCTTCATCGCCGCATACCCTGTTGCATTGTCGTCGGCCCGTTGTGCCTGAAAGACGTAAGCGTCACGTTAATGGCGATTTTCTACGCGGGAGCGGCCAGCGCGGGGATCAACGTGCGCAAATCGATCACAAGCGTCGGCTCGCCGTCGCGTTCCACCATGCACGATCCCGCGGCGCGCCACCCCGCCTCGAGCGTCACGCCGTTGGGTAGCGGCGTCGCGACAAACGGCGCCACGTCTTCCAGCGTATCGGCGAGGATCGCGTAATGGTGCCCCTCATGCCGGGTGATGACCGCGCGCAACCCGTCGTCGCGCTCGACCGGCGCGAGCCCCAGCGCGACGCGGGTATCGATCACGGTGACGACGCGACTGCGCAGCGCGGCGAGCCCGCGAACCTGCCGGCAGGCGCCGGGCACCGGCACGATGTCGCCGATATCGACCACCGATTCGACCTGCGCCGCCGCGATCGCCACGGCGCGGTCGGCGATGTGCGCGATCAGATAGAGTTCGCTCATGCCCGGCCTCCCGCAGCGCGCGCGACCGCCGCGAGCAACGTCGCGCGGTCGTAGCGGTAGATGCTCGTATCATCACCCGGCGCGATTTCGTCGCGGCGCAGGCGAATGACGGGTGCCCCGCGCGAGGCGCCCGGCACCTCCGCCGCACCGGTCAGGATGACGGTCGGCGCCGCCCCCGGTTCGAGGGTCGTGATGACACGGTATCCCGCGCTTTCCAGCACGGGGCGCAGGAACGTGCCCATCCAGCCGCTGTCATCGCCCGCCAGCAGGCAGGTCGAGCGGTCCTCGCGGGCAGCGCTTACGTGATTCGCCGCGAACAGCCAGTGCGCGTCGAGCAGCTCGACCTGATCGCCGTCGATCATCACCACGCCCGCCACCGGCCCGATTTCCGTCGCGGGCGCCAGCGCCTCGGGAATCGCGACGATGTCGATCGCACCGCGAATCGCATAGGCGATGTCGCCGCCGCCATCGTCCAGCCGCAGCACGGACAGCGCCGTGCCGTCGCGCCAATCGCCACAGGCAATTAGGGGAATGATCCCGCCTTCGACCGTCAATCGCAGGCGCCCGCCCGAAAACCGGATCGCGCCGGTTTCGATCTGCTCGATGCGATCGACGATCGACAGCGGGACGATGCGGCGGCAACCGTCGAGATCGTCGAACAGCAGCCCCGATGGACGCGCCTCGATGGCTTGCTCGACCAATTCCTCCAGAACCGCCCCGCGCTGGAATTGCAGCCCCGCGAGGTGCGCGATGCCGGCGCAATCGAGCAACAGCATCGGCAGGCCGCTATCGGGCAGGGTCTGCCCGGCATAGCTGCCCGACGCCATCACCGCCGGCGCGGCGGGCTTGATGACCAGCTCCTCGCTTTCGAGCACGCCATCGATCGACAGGGCATAGCTGCCGCCCTGCACGCCGACGATCGCGAGCAGCGCATTGGCGCGGCGTTGACGGTCGAAACCCAGCAGCGCCGACAGATCGACCAGCGGCATGCGCCGATCGCGCACCGCGGCCATCGCCGTTTCGCCCAGCATGTCCAGCCGGATCGCGTCGCCGTTCACGCTGACGATCTCCTCGATCGCCTGACGCGGCAACGCGAATCGCTGGCCGCCGATTTCGACGCCGATGGTCGAGATGATCGACAGGGTAAGCGGCACGCGGATCGACAGCCGCAATCCGGCGCCGGGTGTGTTGAACAATTCGATCCGTCCGCCGATCTGCTCGACGTTGGCGCGCACCACATCCATCCCGACGCCGCGCCCGGAGATAGTGGTGGCGACGTCCTTGGTGGTCATGCCGGGTTCGAAGATCAGGTCCAGCCGCGCCTTATCGCTCAGCTGGTCCAGATCCTCGCCGCTGCGGCGTCCCTTGGCCTTCATGCTGCGGACGAGGTTGTCGGTATCGATGCCGCGCCCGTCATCGGCGATGTCGATCACGATCTGGTTGCCCGATTGCCGCGCGGCAATCGTCAGGCGTCCGTTTTCGCGCTTGCCCGCAGCGCGGCGCGCGGCGGGATCCTCGATGCCGTGGTCGATCGAATTGCGCACGATGTGGACGAGCGGATCGCGCATCATCTCGATCATCTCGCGGTCCAGTTCGACGTCCGATCCCTCGATGTGCAACACTACGGACTTGCCGAGTTCGGCCGCCGTATCGCGCACCATGCGCGGCAAGGCGGAGAAGAGAGCGTCGATCTTCTGCATCCGCGTGCGCGTCACGGTATCACGCATCTCGGCGACGGTCAGCGACAGCCGTTCGAGCGCCGCCTCGGTCTGCGGATCGGCACCGTCGTCGCGCAGCCTGCGCGCCAGATCATTGCGGGCCAGCACCATGTCGGACATGCCGAGCATCATGCGATCGAGCAGTTCCACGCTGAGGCGGACGCTGCGTGTGGGGTTGCGCTGTACCGAGGATGATTGCTGCGCCACCGTGGCGAGCCCCGCGTCGGCGCCTTCGGACAGGGCCGCGATCAGCAGATCCTCGCCGCAATCGTCGAGCGCGGCACCGGCATCGATCGCTTCGACCAACTCACCGATGCGGTCGACGATGGCGAGGACCGCGTTGACCAGCTCGGTATTCGGGGTTCGCTCGCCCGCGCGCACCGCGGCCAGCGCGTCCTCGGCGGCGTGGCTCAGGCGTGCAAGACGCGGCAGATCGAGAAAGCCGCAGCTGCCTTTGACGGTGTGGACGAAGCGGAAGATCGCATCGAGCCGGTCGCGATCGCCCGGCGCGCCTTCCCACGCGACGATCTCGCCCGAGAGCGCCTCGAGCGTCTCACGCGTTTCGGCAATGAATTCCTGCAGCAGATCGTCCATGCATCCCCGCGCGCAATCGCAACGACGGCCATGGACAACAAAGCGTTAAGGCGGGGTTTACCCCGTCGCGATTTCCGCCGGGAGCGAGGCGCCGAACAACAGCACCGCACCGTCGCCCGGCGACACTTGCACCGATCCGCCGGCACCGACGACCAGCGAGTGGACGAGAAACGCCCCGGCGGCGCGCGGGGTCAATCCCTCCTCGCCGCGTTCACCAAGCAACGTCGCGCGCAATTCGGGATCCAGCACCAGCCGCGGCCCTTCGGCACGGATGACGATCTCGACCGCACCGGCATCGGTGGCTTCCGCCCCGATATCGAGCTTGCCGCCACGCACCAGCGCATCGCCCGCGATCATCGCCAGGTTGAGCAGCACCTTGACCGCGTTCTTGGGCAGCGCCGCATCCTCGACCAGCCAGCCGATCTCGACCCGCTTGCTGTCGGCGAACAGCCCTTCAATCGCGCCGCGCGCCTCGCGCGGATCGACCGTGTCGCCGAACCCCCCCGCCGCGCCGAAAGCGAGCCGGAAGAATTTGAGCTTGTTGGCCGAGGTCCGCGCGCTTTCGTGGAGCAGATCGAGGCAGCGCTGGCGCATATCGGGATCATGCTCGTCGGCAAGCAGTTCGAGCCCGTTGTTGAGTGCACCGACCGGGCTGAGCAGATCGTGGCACAGGCGCGAACACAACAGGCTGGCGAAATCGACCGGGCTGATGGTCATAAGCGGGACATGCTCCGAAGTTGGTGCCGCCTCTGTGGCGCGCCACACGCCGACGCGCAAGCGGCGCGGCCATCGTCGCTTCAGGCCGCGCGATCGGATATCCGGTGGTCGATCCGTTCGAATTCACCGCGCGCGCGGGTCTGCCAGAACGTCATGCCGCCATCAGCGATAATCGCCCAGATGCTGCCGTCGCCGGCGGCACCGGCCCGGTCACGTTCCGAAGGTTCGCGCCGGCCATTGGGATGCGAATGGTAACAGCCGCACAACGCGGGGCCCCCCGCTCGTGCGGATCGATGCGCCGCGATCAACGCGCGCGGACCGATCTCGAACCCACATGCCGGATCGACCGCCACATTCGCGCAACTTTGCACGGAGTCGATCCGGTCTTCGTTACCGAACAGCAGGCCGCATATCTCGATATCGGGCGAGGCCGCCGCCTCGCTGAGCAGTCGCGCCACGAGCGTGCTTGAAATTACCACCGTCATGCCCATCTCGATAGTCCAATGGGGGTTGGCTTTTCCATCATCGATGCGCGGATTTCGCAAGGCGCGGACGGCTGGCGGCTCGATCGCGCGCTGGCCGATGCGGTGCCGACGCTGTCGCGCGAGCGGTTGAAGGTGCTGATCGCGTCCGGCGCGGTGAGCGATGCGGGGGTTCTGGCGCGCGATCCGGCCAGGAAGGCGGTCGCAGGTGCGACCTTCAGCATCGCGGTGCCCGATCCGACCCCGGCGCACAACGTGGCGCAGGACATTCCGCTGGCGGTGGTGTTCGAGGACGCGCATCTGATCGTGATCGACAAGCAGGCCGGGCTGGTCGTGCACCCGGCCGCTGGCAATCTCGACGGCACGCTGGTCAACGCGTTGCTGCATCATTGCGGCGGGTCGCTATCGGGGATCGGCGGGGTTGCGCGGCCGGGCATCGTCCACCGCATCGACAAGGATACGTC
>JALYTP010000027.1 GCA_030854225.1 Pseudomonadota bacterium | reverse complement strand
TCGCTGCCGGCGCGGCGAACGCCTGCGCTCCGGCGTGCCGCATGGACACTGGAAAACCACCACCTTCGTCGCCGGCCTGCGCCGCTCGGGCATGGTCGCGCCGATGGTGCTCGATGGACCGATCAACCGCGATGCCTTCGTCGCCTATGTCCGTCAGGTGCTCGTGCCTGACCTCTCGCCCGGCGACATCGTCATCATGGACAATCTGTCGAGCCATAAGGCTCCTGCCGCGCGAGAGGCCATCGAGGCGGCAGGCGCGAAGCTGCTCTTCCTGCCGCCCTATAGCCCCGACTTCAACCCGATCGAACAGGCCTTCTCCAAGCTCAAGGCGCATCTGCGCAAAGCCGCCGAGCGCACCATCCACGGCCTGTGGGACGCGATCGGCCGCATCCTGGACCTCTACCCGCCACAAGAATGCGCCAATTATTTCGCCAACGCCGGCTACGATGCAGACTGATGGGAAAACGCTCTAGACCAACGCCAGGGCCGGATTGTCGTTCGCGGCGGGGCGCAGCAGCGGCGGCGCGATGCGGGAAATGACGAGGATCAGGGCGCACAGCCCGGCCACCGCGAGTGCGTCGATCGCGGCGATGCGGGCGAGGAGGAGGAGCACGGAAGCGGCCTGCGTCGCGGCAAACACCACCCATCCTTCCCGATCGCGCCGGTGCAGCGCGACCGCGAGCGCGAGCATCGCCAACATCGGCGTGCCGCCCGCCATTCCCATCGGTAACACGCAGGTGAGCACCGCCACGCTCACCAAGGCGGGGGCGAATAGGCGCGCGCCTTCCGTACGCTGTGTCGTCATCCATGCGGCGAACGCCGCGCCGAAACCGATCGTCGTCGCCCAGGCGAGCCCGGCGATCGGCTGCGTGCCGATCAGCGGGAGCGCCTGGATGATCCGCCACAAGGGCGCGATATCGTGATTGGCGTAGGGCAAGGGCAACGTGGACGACGCGCAGAAACCAGCCAAAGCGGCGGCGAGCCCAATCGCCCATGCCACCGCCCCTGCGCGGCGCGCGATCGCCAGCCCCAGGAAAAAGGGCAGCGCGATCAGCGCGGACGGCCCCACGCCAGTCGCCAGCCCGACCGCGCCGAGCATCGCCCCCTGCCGCCGATCGACCGCAGCGATCCACGCCACCGACAGAGCCGCCATCACGAGTGCGTCGCGCGGATCACCGGTCGCCAGGGCGCCAGCCCCCGCCACGGCTACCACGATGACGGCGGGGCGGTCGCGAAGGAGAAGAGAGCGCGGCATGATCGGGGCGTGTTATCACGCGGCGCATTGCACTCGCGTTAAGCCGCGCGGTATCGCTACGCTGACGAAACCGACGCGTCGGGCGGTCGTTGATACGGGCAGAGGCCGGCGCGAACCGCCGCATGGCACAGGAGGCAGGAATGGCCGACAAGAAACCCGATGCACACAACACGGACCAACAGAACAATGCGGGCAAGATGCGCGACACGATCCATGAGCGCATCGTCGATCCGATGAAGCGCGCGGGCGAGGCGATGCGCGATTCGGGCGCCAAGATCGCGGAGAATGGTTCGGCGATCGGCGCGAAGGTGATCGATCAGGCCGAATCGAACGCGCGCGAGGCATTTTCCGCGATGCGCGCGGCGGCGGGCGCCAAGGATCTGTCCGAAGTCATGTCGATCCAGGGCGAGTTCCTGCGCGAACAGGGTGCGCGCAGCATGGCGCAGGCGCGCGAGATCGGCGAGTTGATCATGCAGTTCGGGCGCGAGGCCGTCGCCCCGCTACGCGGCGACAAGAGTTGAATCGCTAGGGCGTCGCGACCGGTGCGGGGCCGCCGGGCGCGGTGTCGAGCAGCGAATCGCCGCCGAGCGTGCGGTATAGCGTGACAAGGTTGGTCGCTTTGGTCAGCCGGGCGGCGATCAGCGTCTTTTC
Organism: Pseudomonadota bacterium; assembly: GCA_030854225.1. Lineage (GTDB taxonomy): Bacteria > Pseudomonadota > Alphaproteobacteria > Sphingomonadales > Sphingomonadaceae > Sphingomonas. The sequence goes on along the minus strand of JALYTP010000027.1, from coordinate 8,029 downwards.
TGCCGCATAATAACTGCGCTGCGCGTCGAGGCTGTTGAGGAACGTATCGATCCCGCCGCGATAGCGCGCGTCCGACAGTTTGTAATTGTCGGCCGCGGCCGCGGTCAAATTCTGCTGTGCCGCCGCTTGCGCGTCGATCGTGCCGCGCCGCGCCAGCGCATCGGCGACTCCGCGAAACGCCGTCTGGATGGTCTTTTCGTAGGTCGCGAGCGCGGCATCGCGCTGCGCCTGAGATTGCGCCACGGCGGCGCGGCCCGCCCCGGCGCGGAAGATCGGATAGCTGGCGCCCGGCGCGACGGAAAAGTTGAGCGCGCCGCCAGTGAACAGATTCGAGAGCGCATTGCTCGCAAAGCCAAGCAGCGCGGTGAGCGTGATGCGCGGGAACAATTGCGCGCGCGCCGCGCCGATCTCGGCATTGGTCGCGCGCAATTCGTATTCGGCCTGCACCACGTCGGGGCGGCGTAGCAGGATTCCTGAATCGAGCCCGGCGGGCAGTTCCGCGACGGTCGGCGCGGCTTCCTCGATCGAGTTGACGAGCAGGCCCGGATCGACCGGCGCGCCGACGAGTAGCTGCATCGCATTGGCATCCTGCGCCACCAGCGTCGTCTGCTGCGCCAGATCGGACTCCGCCGTGTGCAGCACCAGCTGCGCCTGATCGAGATCGGTGCGCGGCGCAATGCCGCCGTCGAGCCGCATCCTCGTCAGCTTGACGCTCGATCCCGCGCTGGAAACGGTGCTCTGCGCGATCTTTTGCAGGCTCTTGTCGCTGGCATAGGTGAGCCAGGCGGTGGCGATATCGCCGACCAGCGTCAGCCGGGTGGCGCGCGCCGCCGCCTCCTGTTCGAAATAGCGGTTCTGCGACGCGCTGGTGAGCGACCGGACGCGGCCGAAGAGATCGACCTCCCATGAGGTGATCCCGACATCGGCGTTGAACGTGTTGTTCGTGCCTGAGCGGGCGGTGGTGACGCCGCCCGTCGTGCCGCCACCGCCAGTGCTCGTCGCCCCCGCGCCCGTTGTCGAGGCGCCCCCGCTATAGCTGCGACGATAGCCGAGCGTGGCGTCGACCTCGGGCAGCAGCTCGGCGCGCTGGATATGATATTGCGCGCGCGCCGCCGCGATGTTGGCGGCGGCGACGCGCAGGTCGCGGTTGTTCACGAGCGCCTGTTCGATGATCTTCTGGAGCCGTGGATCGCGGAAGATATCCCGATACGTCACGCTGGGCAGCGCCGCCTCGCTCTGCGCGAGATAGGCATCGCCGACCGGCCAGGACGGCGGCACGGGCGGGGCGGGGCGCACGTAGGGCGGCGCGAGCGAACAGGACGCGAGCGATGTCGCCGCCAGACTCAGGATCACGCGGCGTATCATGCGCTGGCCTCCGGCGCCGGTGATGAAGGCGGCGCGTCGTGATGGTGGTGGAGGCGATTGAGGGCGCCGCGCGTCGTGCGCCGCACCAGCACGAAGAACAGCGGGATGTAGAACACTGCCAGGATCGTCGCGGTCAGCATGCCACCGATCACCGCGGTGCCGATCGCGATCCGGCCGTTGGCGCCGGCTCCGGTCGAGATCGCAAGCGGCAACACGCCGAAGATGAACGCGAAGCTGGTCATCAGGATCGGGCGGAGCCGTATGCGCGCCGCCTCCAGCGCGGCATCGATCACGCGCTTGCCCTCGCGCTCGGCTTGTTCGGCGAACTCGATCATCAGGATCGCGTTCTTGGCGGCGAGCCCCATCGTCGTCAGCAACCCGATCTGCAGATAGACGTCGTTCTGCAACCCGCGCAGCGTCACCGCGAAGATCGCTCCGACCAGCCCGAGCGGGATGATGAGCAACACCGCCACCGGGATCGTCCAGCTTTCATACAGCGCGGCGAGGCACAGGAACACCACGAGCAGCGACAGCCCGTACAGCAACGGCGCTTGCCCCGACGACAGGCGTTCCTGATACGAGATGCCGCTCCACGCCACCGAGGTGCCGGGAATCTTTGCCGCGAGTGCCGCGACGTGGTCCATCGCTTCGCCCGAGCTCTTGCCCGGCGCGGCCTGCCCTGAAATCTCATAGGACGAGATGCCGTTGAAGCGGCTGAGCGAGGTCGGCGCGTTCGACCATGAGGTCGTCGCGAAGGACGAGAACGGCGCCATCTGCCCGGTCGATCCGCGCACCTGCCACTTGCCGATGTCATCCGGCGCGGCGCGGAACGGCGCATCGCCCTGGACGTAGACGCGCTTGACCCGCCCGCGATCGTTGAAATCGTTGACATACGCGCCGCCCCAGGCGGTCGACAGAGTCGAGTTGACGCTGGTCTGGCTCAATCCCAACACGGAAAGCTTCTGCGGATCGATATTGACCTTGAGCGTGGGTTGATCGGGCAGGTCGCTGGGGCGCACGGCGGCGAGCGCGGGATCGGCGCGCGCACCGGCGAGCAGCTTGTCGCGCGCCGCCTTGAAATCGGGGCGCGAGAGACCGCCTGAATTGAGCAGCTCGACCGTGAATCCGGACGATTGGCCGAGCCCGCGCACCGCCGCCGGCACGGTCGCATAGACTTCGACATCGCGCAGCCCGCTCAGCGCCCGTGTCGCGCGCTGGGTGATCGCGTCGGCGGTGTTGGCCGCCCCCTTGCGCTTCGACCAGTCGGCCAGCGAGACGAACCCGCGCCCGGCATTCTGCCCGCCGCCACCCCCGCCCGAGGTGCCGGCGACGGACAGGATGGCCGCGACGTTCTTGCCTTCGTTGGAAAGGAAATAATGCTCGATCTGTTGCTGGGCGAGCCGGGTGCGGTTGATCGTGGCGCCAGCGGGCAGGTTGAACTGGAACTGCGCGAAGCCCTGATCCTCGGTCGGCAGGAACCCGGTCGGCAGGCGCACGAACATGATGACCAGCAACGCGACGACCGCGGTGTAGATCAGCAGGAACAGCCATTTGCGATCGACCACGCCTTCGATCGCCACGGTATAGCGCTGCACCATCGCGTCGAAGCGCGTGTTGAACCAGTTCCGCGCGCGCTCGCTCTTGCGATAGACCCAGGTGTCGTGATTCTCGTCTTCCTTGCGCTTGAGGAGCGTCGCGGTCAGCGCCGGCGTGAGCACCAACGCGACGATCACCGACAGGACCATCGCCGATACGATCGTCAGCGAGAACTGGCGGTAGATCACCCCGGTCGATCCCCCGAAGAACGCCATCGGCAGGAACACCGCCGACAGGACCAGCGCGATCGCGATCAGCGCGATCTGGATCTCGCCCATCGACTGGATCGTGGCATCGCGCGGGCTCATGCCCGGATTTTCATCCATCACGCGCTCGACATTCTCCACCACCACGATCGCGTCATCGACCAGCAGGCCGATCGCCAGCACCAGCCCGAACAAGGTCAGCGTGTTGATCGAGAAGCCGGCGACCGCGAGGACGCCGAACGTGCCGAGCAGGACGACGGGGACGGCGATCGTGGGGATCAGCGTGGCGCGCCAGCTTTGCAGGAAGACGAACATCACCAGCACGACCAGCACGATCGCCTCGAACAGCGTCTTCACCACATCCTCGATCGACAGCTTGATGAAGGTCGTCGAATCGTTGGGGAAATCATAGGCGAAGCCGGCGGGGAAGTTTTTCGCCTGCTCCGCGAATTTCTGTTTCACCAGTTCGGCGGTGGTCAGCGCGTCGGCGCCCGGCGCCAGGCTGACGGCGATACCGGTGCCGGGGTGGCCGTTGACCCGGCTGTAGATGCCGTAACTTTCCGCGCCCAGCTCGATTCGCGCCACGTCCGACAGGTGCACGGTCGATCCGTCAGGCTGCGTCTTCACGACGATGTTGGCGAACTGCGCCGGAGTGGACAGCCGTGACTGCGCGGTCAGCGTCGCGTCGAGATACTGATTGTCGTCATTGGGGACGCCCCCCACTTCGCCCGCCGCGACCTCGGCATTCTGCGCGGTTATCGCGGTGACGATGTCGCTCGGCATCAGGCTGTAACTCGCCAGCCGGTCGGGGTTGAGCCACACCCGCATCGCATATTGCGAGCCGAACACCTGCGTGTCGCCGACGCCGGGGATACGGCCGATCGAATCCTGCAGCGAAGACACCATGTAATCCGACATGTCCTCGCGCGTCCGCTGATCGGTCGTATCGTACAGCGCTGCAATCAGCAGGAAATCGGGGTTCGATTTGGTGACCGTCAGCCCTTGTTGCTGCACCTGTTGCGGCAACCGGCTGAGCGCCTGCTGCACCTTGTTCTGCACCTGGACCTGCGCGATATCGGGGTTGATCCCCTTTTCGAAGGTGGCACCGATCGATACCTGCCCGCGCGACGACGAACTGGTGCTGAAATAGAGTAGCCCGTCGATCCCGGTGAGCTGTTGTTCGATCACCTGGGCGACGCTGCTTTCCAGCGTGTCGGCCGAGGCGCCGGGATAGGTCGCGCGGATATTGACCTGTGGCGGCGCGACATCGGGAAATTGCTCGACCGGCAGCGTGAAGATGCTGCCCAGCCCGATCAGCATGATGAGGATCGCGATCACCCAGGCGAAGATCGGCCGGTCGATGAAGATCTTCGACATGCCGGCTTATTTCCCGCCGCCGCTGGCGCCCGCGCCCTTGTTCTTGCCGTCCTGCGCCTTGATCAGATGCTGCGGCGAGCCGGCCGGGACGGGGCGCACGACATCGTTGGGCTTGAGCCGCCCGACGCCCTCGGTAATGACCTTGTCGCCCGCCTTCAGCCCATCGGTGACGATCCAGTTCACGCCGTCCGTGCGGGTCGCGGTGACCTGACGCGAGATCGCCTTGTTGCCGGGGCCGATCACGAACACCGTCGCATTGCCTTTGGGATCGCGCGACACGGCCACTTGCGGGACGAGGAACGCGCTGGTGTCGATCGACTGCGCGAAGCTGGCGCGCACGAACATGCCGGGCAGCAACAGGCTTTGCGGATTGGGAAAGGCCGCGCGCAGCGTCACCGTGCCGGTGGCGGGATCGACCATCGCTTCGGAGAATTGCACGGAGCCCGTCAGTGCATAATCGCTGCCGTCCTCCAGCTTCAATCGCACCACGGCGGTGGTCGGCGCCGCGCCGCCCGATGCGAGCGCGCGGCGCAACTTGAGCAGATCGGTGCTCGATTGCTGGATGTCGACATAGATCGGATCGAGCCGCTGGATCGTCGTCAGCGGATCGGTCTGGCTGGCCGTCACCAGCGCGCCTTCGGTGAACAGCGACCGGCCGATGCGCCCGGTGATCGGCGCGGGCACGCGGGTGAAGTTGAGGTTGATCTTCGCGGTATCCAGCGCGGCCCTGTTCTGCGCGACCGAGGCGGCGGCCTGGCGAGCGAGCGCGGCGGCGTCGGTATAATCCTGCTTCGATACCGCCTGCATCTCTGCCAGCGGCTTGTAGCGATCGGCCTTGATCCGCGTCGCCTCGGCATTGGCCTGCGCGCTGGTGAGGTTGGCCGATGCCTGGCTGGTGGCCGCGCGGTAGAGACTCGGGTCGATCTGGTAGAGCGTCTGCCCCTTGTGGACGAGCGACCCTTCAGTAAACAACCGGCGGCGGATTAGGCCCGAGACCTGCGGCCGAACCTGCGATGTTTCGAACGCGCTGGTCCGTCCCGTCAACTCGGTGACGATCGGCACGCTCGTCTGCTGCACGACGACATAGCCGACCTCCGCCGGGCCCTGCTGGCCGCGCTTCGCCTTGTCCTTGCCGTCGCCCGCGCCGCACGCGCTCAGCGACAGCGCGCAAGCGATCGTGAGGACAGGGGCGAGCAGCGCGCGCGGGGATTTGCTGATAATCGTCATGGCGCCTCCATCGCTCCGGTCGGGTCGCTATCCGCGATGGTCCATACCCGGCGGCCCGCAATCGGCCATCGTTGAAATTGTCGCAAAATATGTCGGAAGCGCTGACCCGCCTGGCGCGCGCGACCAGCGGCCGCAGCGCCGATCAATAATCCTTCGAATAGCGCAGATTGAGCGAGCTGCCGTTCGATCCGCCGGTCTGGCTCAGGATGCTGAGCGCCTTGGACAGCGCGATCTCGAGCTGCGTCGCGGTGTAGCCGCGCGTATCGGTGACGATCTCGACATAGATGTTGTTCGAAATGTACTTGCCGGCCGCGACCGAAGTGCCGCGCCCGGTCGCCGCGTCGGCACCGACAATGCGCAGGCGATCGATCCCCGTCGCCGAGCGCAGCTTGCCGAGCGGGTTGAGCCCGCCGCCCGATCCGCGCAGCGAATTGAGCGCGGCGGCAAGTTGCAGCGCCTGGGTCGGCGATAGCGAGGTGATCGAATCGCCGAACAGGATGCGCGACAGCAGTTCGTCCTGCGGCAGGCTGGGCGACGAGGTCAGCGTGATCTGCGGGTTCTGCGCGCGCCCGGCGATGTTGAGCGTCACCGACGTGCCGTTGATCGTCGCGGTCGCGGTGATCGCCAGCGACGGATTGTCCGGCGCGCCGCCCTCGAACCGGATGACGCTGTTCTGGTCGAGATCGAACCTTTTGCCGGCAAAGCTGTACGTGCCGCGCACCAGATTGACCGGGCCGGTGATTTCGGGTGCGGCCGAGGTGCCGCCGACATGCAGATTGGCGCTCCATTCGCTTTCCAGCCCCATGCCGCTGACGAACAGGCGGTTGTCGGCGCGGATGTCGAGATCGAGCTTGAACAGGCCGGGCGGACCGGCGGCGGCCTGCTGCGCCTGCGCGCGCGTGGTGCCCTTGCGGCGCACCCCCTGGAGGTCGCTGATCTCCGCCGCGCCCTGGCGGACGATTTCGTAGCGCACTTCGGGCAGGCGCAGCGTGCCGGTGATCGCCGCGCCATTCGCGGCGCTGTTGGTGATCGCGATGTTGCCGGACACCGTCGCGCCGAGCGCGTCGCTGCGCGCCAGCTGCGCCTGGTCGAAGGTCGCGCGCAGGTCGATCGGAAAGCCCGCGTCCGACGCGAAGCCGACGCTGCCCTTCGCGCTGACCGATCCGCTGCCGGCGCGGCCGGTGAAGTCGTTGATCTCCAGCCGGTCGTTGGTGAAGCGGCCGTCGAGGTGGATCGCGCCGATCCGGGTGCCATAGGTTTCGTTGGTATAGGTCAGGGCATTGGCGCGGAGGACGCCGGTCAGCTGCGGGCTCGACAGCCGCCCGGAGAAATCCGCGGCGATGCCGATCGGGCCGCTGACTTGCTGATTGGCGATCCCAGCCAGGCTCCACAGCACCTCGGCCGGGCCGTTGTAACGGATGCCACCACTCAGCGGCGCGTTCTGGAGCGCGGTCACCCAGTCACCGCCGCCGATGGGCTGAAGCCGCACCTGCGCCCGCCCGATCACGGCACCACCGCGCTTGATGATCGCCGACAGGCTCCCGCCCTCCGGCTTGAGCGCGCCGATCGCGGCCAGATCGACCGGTGTGGATACTTCGACCACGCCCGAGCGAGTGAAGTTTTTTACATCGAGGCGCAGTTCGGCGCGCGGGAAGGCGTTGCCGGTCTGGGCGAAATCGAGCGCGCCGGTCGCGCGCCCGCCGATGCCCGCCCCCGCGGCGACAGTATTCAGGATTGCGAGGTCGAGATTGTCGAACCGCGCCTGCACGTCGCTCATACTCGCGCCGTACCGCCCCGCCAGGCGCACCTGACCCTGCGGCACGACGATCGCCACCGGCGCGAGCGTGTAGACCCCGCGCGAGGCACGGATTTCGGCCGGCTGCGCGAGGTGGAACGGCACGCTGCCGACCTGCCCCTGCACGGCGATGCGGTACAGATCGGGGGAGAGCAGGGCGTTCGCGGCCAGCCGGAAACTCGCGCCGCTCTGCCCGTTGGCGACGATCTGCGTGGTGCCGTGCCCGCCGCGATAATCGATCCTGGCGCGCGCCGTCTGGAGGAAGAGGGCGCCTTCCCGAACGCCCGCCAGCTGCACGTCGGCGACGATTTCGGGCGCGCGAGGGTAAAGGGTCGTCGTCGCCTCGATGATCGCGCGGTCGATCACGAGCTTGGCCTGGCCCGGAATATGCGCGCCATTGGCCCGCGCCGAGACATGCGCGCGCTGCACCTTGCCCACCGCGCTGAGATCGACCGTGCCGGTG
>JALYTP010000287.1 GCA_030854225.1 Pseudomonadota bacterium | reverse complement strand
GAAGAAGGTCACATATCGCTAGAGCGGATCAGCTGTTGTGGAGATCGCAGGTCGAGCGAGCGGCGGCGGGCGAGGGGTTGTAGATTTCGGTGAAATCGCGCCGATCGCGCACGATGAACGAGGCAACGTAATGCAGCTTGGCGCTGCCGCCGGGCAACCACAGTGAACTGACCACCGGTTTATAGTCATAGTTGATCTCGACGAAGATCACGCCGGACGTCGGCGGTGCCTGCACCGGCGAGCCGACGTCACCCATCCCCGTTACGGGTTGCGCGGTCGTGCCGATCGCCGCGCTACCGGGATGGCTAGCACTGTTGTCGGTCGCGCCGCCGGTATTGACGCCCGCCGTGGGATCATAGGTGGTGCCGTTAGACTTGTTCGTGGTCGACGTGATGCCGTAGCTCGAATCGTACCCTGCGCCGCTCCGCGCGCCGATGCAGCGCTGCCAGTGGATCGTCTGGTTGCCCGATGAATCTGCCTCCAGGCTGGATACCGTGATCCGCCCGCGCCCGGTCAGATCCCAGCCCTGGCCCTGCAACTTCGCGGCGTTTAGCACGTCGTTCATGTCGGTTTCGCGCAATTGCTCGGTCGACAGCGAATTCATCAGGCCGACGCGCGCGGCGTTATCCGCCAGGTTGAGCGCCGCCTGGCTGACCCGCATGTTCGACAGCGCGAGATTGGCCGATTCGATTGCATACAGCCCGACGCTCATCACCAGCGGAGCGCCAAAGGCGAATTCGAGCAGCGCGAGGCCGCTCGCATCGCGGCGCAGGCGTCGTGCGAACGTGGCGAGCGGGACGGGGATCATGTGCATATCGTCGCTACCGTCGTTGTCGTCTGATTGGCGTAAGGCTGGTTCTTCAGCGTGGTCGTTGCGCTGATCGTCTGCGTGCTCGGCCAGCCGAGCAGCCCCGCGACCGGAAAGATGCGCGGATAGGTGATCGTCATGGTGTAGACGGTCACGTCGTCCGCGCCGCCCTGGCCCGTCGTGCCGGGATCGGCATCCCATTGGTGGTTGCCGTTGATATCCGAATAGCATTCGCCGGGCTGGCGGATGCCGTCGCCATTCAGGTCCGTGAAGGGTTCGGGGGCGATCGCCTTGAACGTATCGTAGTTCTTGCGCGTCGAACACCAGGTCGCGCCGCCTGTGGACGTCGTCGGGCATGCCTGGGTCGGGTTGCTCATGATATTGGCGACCTGGGAGATGACCCGCGCGTCAATCGTGGTGGCCTGCTGATCGCCGCCCTGGATGCCCGAATCGCGCCCGGCCTTCTGCACCGCGCCGTTGAGGATCGACTGGGCGTAGATCTGATACATCAGGTCGCTCAGCCCCATGATGATGATCATCATCACCGGTGCGATGATCGCGAATTCGATCACCGCCGTGCCGCGGCGATCGCTGCGCAGGCGCCGCAGGAGCATCCGGCCGATCACTGCGAGATCCTGAGCATCGCGACCTGCTTGGCGATGTTCTGGAAGGCGGCGTTGAGCGAGGCGTTATCGCTGGCGTAATAGGCCTGACCCGGCGATGCGCACTGGGTGAGCTGCGTCGTCAGCGTCTGGCCGAAGCCGATCACGAACACTTTGATGTTGCGCGCCTTGGCGGCGTTGCACTCGGCGACGAAGCGCGCATTGTGATAGTTCAGATCGTTGCCGGTGCCGCTGCTGCCCGTGACGCGCAGGTCGTATCGTTCTATGCCGTACATGCCGTAGATGCTGGTGTTCGGCGCCATGTCACCGTCGGTCATGAACACGATGTAGCGATTCGGCGGGTTGCGGCCCGGCCACGCGGCGGTGTCATCCTTGAAAACGCCGTTGGGCGAGATCATTCGCGTGCCCCAGATCATGCCGGTATCGTGATACGTACCACCCTGCGGCTCGAAATCCGGCGCGTTGACGAAATTACTTACGTCGGTGCGCGACAGAACGGCGAGCCGCTGGACCGGCTTGCCGCACGATACGAAGCCACTGGCGATGTTATTATAGAGCGCCATAGCGGTATATTGCCCGCCCTGCGACGTACTGGTGCTGTCGCCGTAAGGGTTTGAGCTGTTGCCGGCATAATCGACATAGGTGTTGTTGCCGCGATAATAGACAACGTCGCTCCACATCGGGCGCCAGCGCGTCGAATCGTTGGTCGGCGTGAGATCGGGGTCGAGATCGGGCGGCAAATTGTTGATGTCGAACGACGACGACGCGGTGGTGTCGCGCTCCTCCAGGCAGCCCTGCCATTTTGAGGTCGCACCCGTCACCTTGCTCAGGTCGATGACGGTATTGCCCAGCTTGTATTGACTGGTGTCGAACGGCCACGCCGCGTAGCGCCACAATGGCTTCACGGGCTGCGTCGTTATGACGCATTTGCCGCCGCTGCCCGTCGACCACGTCGTGGTGATGACCGATGCGGTGGCGTTGGTGGTGTAGCCGCTGGCCGGGGTGCGCCCGGCCATGTTGTTGCACGGCGTCTGCCCCACGCCGGTCTGCGTCGTGGTCGTTGCCGAGCCGTTGTTGGTGTCGCCGATCACCTTGCGCGAATTGTATGTCCAATTGTCCACGATATAGCTCGGCGACAGCGCGGTGACGGCATAGCCCGAATTGACCGTCGAGGTGTAGGTGACGAAGCCGTAACGGATGTGCGTCGTCGGATCGGCGTTGGCCGCGACCGTATCGTAGAAATTGAGCACGGCGGTGCGCAGCCCGGAAATCTTCGATCCACTCGCTTCCTGCACGTAATAGCCGACCGTGCCGTCGGGGCGCGTATAGGTCTGGACGCTGCCGCCGCCGGTGCCGTCGGGTTTCTGCGCCATCGATCCGGTGGTATCGAGCACGAACATCACGTCGGTATCGGCGACGTCAAAACGCGCCTCGCACGTTACGGTGAGGGTGACGTCCTTGGTCCCGATGAT
>JALYTP010000286.1 GCA_030854225.1 Pseudomonadota bacterium | reverse complement strand
GACCTGCGCAATGGTAATGCTGCGAGCAAGATCTTCGCCCGGTTTTTCGGAATCCTTGGGCAAACGCGCCAGTTCGCGGTAATCGGGGTGCGATCCGGCGGCGATCATCGCCCGCGTGCGACTGTTTTGCGGCACATCGAAGCCCACCGTCCATTCACCCGCTTCCGCCGCCTCCGCCAGCAACCAAAGAGACGCTGCGCGGGCGAAGCTAGCTTTGCCGATGCCGGCCGGGCCGGCGAACAGCCATGCGTGATGGGCCGATCTGCTCGCCATCGCCGTCGCGAAGGCGACGTGTGCCGCATCATTGCCCAATGGCAACGTCATGGTAGCAGATCGGCGAGATCGGTCATCAATGCGGCGGTGATATCGTCAATCGTGCCGCTCGCGTCGATCAGGCGGATGCGATCGGGCTCCGCTGCGGCAAATCGCCGAAACGCCGCGGCGACATCGGCATGAAAGGCTTCGCCCCGCGCGGCGAAGCGATCGGCGGCGTCGCCATCACGCACGCCGGCGCGCGCCTTGCCCTGGTCGATCGGCATCTCGAGCACGAAGGTGCGATCAGGCAGCAAACCACGCGATCCGAAACCGTGTAGCGCGAGCACGGCGGCATCGTCGATACCGCCCGCCACGCCCTGATAGGCGCGGCTCGAATCGACGAACCGGTCGCAGATCACCCACGTACCGGCGCCGATCGCGGGTCGGATGACCTTTTCGACATGGTCGGCGCGGGCTGCCGCGAACAGCAATGCCTCGCTATGCGCGCTCCACCGGGTGACGTCGCCGGTCATCAGCAGAGCGCGGATCGCCTCCGCCCCCTCGCTGCCGCCGGGCTCGCGCGTCATCAGCGTATCGATATCCCGCGCCGCCAGCGCTTCGGCAAGGCGGCGCGCTTGAGTCGATTTGCCCGCCCCTTCCCCGCCCTCGAGCGAGATGAAGCGGCCGCTCACCCGCCGAACAGGCTCTTGAGCCCGGCCCAGGCACGACCGAAGAAGCCCGCCCCGGGCACATCGGTATCGGCCACCAGTGGCAGTATCTGCGGCTGCATGTCAGGGGCGGTGATGACCAGGTCGGCGATATGATCCCCGGCCTTGATCGGCGCCTTGATCGGCCCGTCATAAACGATGTGGGCGGTCATCTGCGGCACGGCGCCGGCCGGTAGCGTCGCGGTCAGATTGGTCGGGGCGACCAGCCCGACATGCGTCGCGTTACCCAGCTGAACCTCGGCGGTATCGACCAGCTTGCCCTTGGCGACCAGCGGTTTTGCCTGCCAGGCGCGGAAGCCCCATTCCATGAACTTGACCGATTCCTCGGCGCGTTGGTTGTACGTGCCCAGCCCCGCCAACACCATGACCAGCCGCCGCCCGTTCTGTTCGGCCGATCCCGTAAAGCCGTATCCGGCCTCATCGGTATGCCCTGTCTTGAGGCCGTCGGCGCCGGCAACACGACCGAGTAACGGATCACGGTTGGCCTGGGTAATGGCCGCACCTTGCCCCAATGTCTTGCCCCAAGTGAAATTGGGCAGCGAATAGAACCGCTTGTAGAGCTCCGGGAAATCGCGAATCGTCGCGGCGGCGAGTTTTTCAAGATCGCGCGCGGTCACATAGGTCACGCCGCCATCGGGCCAGCCGTTCGCGGTGCCGAAATGGCTGTTGGTGAGCCCCAGATCCCTCGCCTTCTGGTTCATCAGCGTGACATAAGCCTGCTCGGTGCCCGACACGCCTTCCGCCAGCACGACGCACGCGTCGTTGCCCGACAAGGTGACGATCCCCTTCAGCAAATTGTCGACGCTGACATGCTCGCCCGTCGACAGGAACATGGTCGATCCCGCTTGCGGCCCGTGCCATTTCTGCCACGTCTCGGGGCGGACCTCGAACTGCTGGTCCAGCTTCAACTGCCCCTTCTTGATCATGTCGAACGCGACATAAACCGTCATCATCTTCGCCAGCGACGCGGGCGGCATCCGGCGATCGGCATCCTTGGAATAGAGCACCGCGCCCGATGACATATCGACCATGTAAGCCACCGGTGCGGGGGTGTCGAAACTCGGCGCGGCGGCCATGCCAGGACAAGCGAAGCACAGCGACAAGGCGGTGACGGTAAAAATCTTCTTCATGGGGAACGGTCCGTTACGCTGGAAAGGAAGGTCAGTTGGTCGAGACGACACGGCCGCCGGCATAGCCGTGTCGCGCTGCATCGTCACGCGCGCGATTGGCCTGCGCGATGCTGGCGAACGGGCCGATCTGGACGCGAAAGACGGCGCCGCCCGGGGTGACCCGGCCGCCGCCGAGTTGCGCCAGAAGCGCCCGCGCCCGTGCTTCGGATCCCAGCGCCGCCACTTGGACGAAATAATTGCCGCGCTTTGCCGGGGGGACCGCTTTGCCCACTGGCGGAACGGAGGTCGCGCGCGGTGTCGGAGATGGGATCTGGGAGACCATACGCTTAGGCGGCAATGAAGGCGTGTGCGTTGCGGACGCAGATTTGACGTCGTCCGCCGTTCGGCTCGGCAGTCGGTGGCGGAGCGCAACCAGCAGCGCGCTCGGCGCATCCATACGCTGCGCCGCCGTCTGCCCGCTGCGCAACGCAAGTTGGTCCTGCGGTGACGGCATCACGGCGCGGGCGCGGATTGCCAGCGGCACCGCGCCGCCCAGTTGCGCCGCAGCGGCCGGCGAAACCTCGATCGCCGCTTTCGCGCTCTCTGGCGCGCCCACAACGAGCGCGACGATCGTTCGACCGGTATCCAGCGCTGTCAGTTCGACATAGCCGCCTACCGCCACGCCGCGTGTTCGGGCGGTGACGGTCGCGCGCGACAAGCCCGCATCACCGGGTTGAGCAGCGATCTGGGCAACCTCTACCACATCGAAATGCACGCTGCCGGAAGTACCGCGTGGGCCCTCACCCGGTGGTGGCG
>JALYTP010000026.1 GCA_030854225.1 Pseudomonadota bacterium | reverse complement strand
GGCATCGGCCTCGGTCTGCGCCGCGGCGACAGGGGAGGGGGCCAGCGCCGTGGCGCGATAGGCGGCGGTCTCGGCCGCCATGCGCGTTCTGATATCGCCGCCCCAGGTCGGCTCCAGCTCCGCCAGCGTCGCGACGGCGCGGTCGCGGTCGAGCAGGTAGGTCATGATGTCGCGCCCGATGCCGGGCGTGTCGAGGTTCCTGATCAGATGCGCGCCGTGTTCGAGCACGATCCCCGCAGCATAACGCGGGTTTTCAACCGGCGCGAAACAGATGAACAGCGCATGGTCGCGCAGCTTGAAGGGCAGGGACGCGTTGTTCAACACGCCGTGCGCGCGCTCCGCCATCGTGATGCGGCGCACCTGCGCAGTGCCGGTCTTGCCCGCGATGCTGACCCCGGGGATCTGCAACCGCGCCATGCCGCCGGTGCCGCCGTCATTGACGACCGCGTACATCGCGTCGCGCACCGCGGCGAGATGATCGGGGCTCGCCGCGAGCGGGGGCGGGGCGAGCTCGCCGCTCATGATGAGGCGCGGCTTGATCTCCCGACCCGAGGCGAGGCGCGACGCCATGATCGCGAGCTGCAACGGATTGGCCAGTACATAGCCCTGGCCGATCGACGCGTTGAGCGAATCGGCGACCGTCCAGGCTTCTTTGTATTTGCGCAGTTTCCACGCGCTGTCGGGCACGGTGCCGTAACGCTGGGTGTGGAAGGGCAGGTCGAATTTCTGCCCCAGCCCCAGCATGCGCGCGATCGGCGCGATGGCATCGTAGCCCACGCGCCGCGCCATTTCGTAGAAATAGATGTCGCAGCTTTGCGCGACCCCGCGACGCATGTCGATCGCACCGTGCCCGCCGCGCTTCCAGCAGTGGAATGTGCCCGTGCCGACCTTCAACGCGCCGGCGCAATGTATCGTATCGTGCGGGCTGACGCCGGCCTGGAGCAAGGCGAGCGCGTTCATCGGCTTGACCGTCGAGCCGGGCGGATAGAGCCCCTGAAGCACCTTGTTCATCAGCGGAACGTGATCGTCGTCGCTGAGCATCTTCCATTCGAGATGGCTGATCCCGTCCGAAAAGCTGTTGGGATCGTAAGCGGGCATCGATACGAAGGCGAGCACGTCACCCTTGGTCACGTCGATGACGACGGCGGAGCCCGAATTGGTGCCGAGCCGCCGCGCAGCATAATCCTGCAAGCCGGCATCGATCGTCAGGCGCACGTTGTTGCCCGGCGTATCGGGCCGGGTCTCGAGTTCGGCGACGAGCTTGCCGCGCGCGGTCACCTCGACGCGCTTGGCGCCGGGTTTGCCGCGCAACTGCGCCTCGAGCGTCTTTTCCAGCCCGTCCTTGCCGAGCTTGAACCCCGGGGTCACGAGCAACGGATCGTGGGATTTGCGGAACTGCTCGGGATTGGCGGCGCCGACATAACCGGTCAGGTGCGCGACCGCCGCGCCGGCGGGATAGTTGCGCGCGAACCCGCGCGACGGGGCGACGCCGGGCAGATCGGGCAGGCGGACGCTGATCGCGGCGAAATGGTCCCAATCGAGATTTTCGGCGACCTGCACCGGCTGGAACCCGGCCGCGCGCTTGATATCGGTGGCGATGCGATCGACCTCCTCGATCGGCAGGCCGAGAATCTGTTGCAGAAGCGCGAGCACCCGATCCTGATCCTCCAGCCGGTCGGGAATGATGTCGACCCGGAAATCGGTGCGGTTGTTGGCGATCGGCTGGCCGCGCCGGTCGACGATCCAGCCGCGACGCGGGGGGATCAGCGTCATGTTGACGCGGTTGCTTTCGGACAGGACGCTGTAATGCTCGTTCTCGGCGATCGCGAGCCAGCCCATCCGCCCGGCAAGCGCCAGCCCGACCGCGCCCTGCGCCACCCCGAGCGCGATGGCGCGGCGCGAGAAGCTGAACGTCTGCTGCGCCTCGGTGATGAGGGGTCGCTGGCGCTTCATCGGGCTTCGCGCTTGCGATCGAGCCACGCGCACAGCCGCGAGATGAACGGGAACAGCATCACGGCGATGAGGATCTGGAGCAGCAGCACGGTATCGACATGCGCGCTGAACGGGGATGCGATCAAGCGCCCGGTGATCAGGCAGAACGCGATCGCGCCGCTCGCCACCAGCCAGTCCTGCCAGAAATCGCGGTAGACCAGGCGCTGATCGAACAGATCGATCGCGAAGAAGCACAGCGACCAGAGCAGGATCGCGCTGCCGAGCGGCTGACCGCTGAACAGATCGTCGAACAACCCGAGCGGGAGCGGCGCCCAGATGCGGAACAGCCCGGGGCGCAGCAGGCGCCAGCCGAGCAGCATCAGCAAGCCGAACGGCGGGAGTACTGGAAAAGACGCCATGAACGGCCAGATCGTGACGATCGATCCGAGCATCACCGATGCGGCGGGAATCGTCAGGCGCCAGCCGGCGATCGGCGCCTCGTCGAAGGGACCGCGAATCGGTTCGGTCATGGCTTCCTGGTCGCCGGCGGCGCGGGCAGGGGCGGGGGTGCCGGCGGGATGAAGGCGGGTTCGACCAGCGCGAAATCGAGCGTATCGGGCTGCGCAAACACGGTGGCGACGGTAGCATCCTGCGCGCGCTTGAGCACGCGCGCGACCGGAATGCCCGGGGGATAGATGCCGCCGGTGCCCGAGGTGACGAACAGGTCGCCGGGATCGAACGCGGCGTTCATGCCGACCACGCCGCGAATATCGAGCAGCCCGTCGCCGCGCCCGCTGGCGATGGCGGGGAGCCCGTCGCGGGTGCGCCGCACCGGCACGACGCTGTCGGGATCGGTCAGCAACAGCACGCGGGCGGTATCCGGGCCGGTTTCCAGCGTCTGACCGATCAGGCCGATCGGGCCGCGCACCGGCTGCCCTCGGGTAACGCCTTGCCGGCTGCCGGCATTGAGTATCGCGAAGCGGCGCGTGCTCGACGCGGTGCTGCTGACGAGCCGCGCCGTCACGATCGTGTTGCCGGCCAGCTCGCGGAGATGCAGCAGTGCGCGCAGACGCAGATTGTCATACGCGATCGCTCGCGCCTTCAGCACTACCGCATGTTCGTCCGCGATCTGCCTGCGCAGATCGGCGTTTTCTCCGTGCACCGCGATATAGTTGGAAATACCGTCCGGAACGCCGGCGATACCGCGCCCGACCCCGGCGACAGCAGAGGAGGCTGGCGCGGTGATCTCCGCCGCGGACGCACGGAGCGCGGCGAACGCCGGTGGATCGAGGCGTGACAGGACGAGCAACACCGCCCCGACCAGCGCGCCCGCGACAGCGATCACGTAACTCAGAAAGAGAGTGTATTGCGCCCGCCGTGAAAAACCCGGGCGCCGGTTGCGCGGCGGCGCCATGTCATCCCCTCGATTGCGACGCCCCGCGACGCTGCGGGGCATGGCCGGTCATAGCATCAGGCGCTATGCAACACACCACGGAACATCGGATCCTCGAGCGCCCGGCCCGTGCCGAGCGCGACGCACGTCAGCGGATCCTCGGCGACCGTCACCGGCAGCCCGGTTTCGTCGCGCAGCACCTCGTCCAGCCCCTGCAACAGCGCGCCACCGCCGGTGAGGACGATGCCCTGGTCGACAATATCCGCCGCCAGTTCGGGCGCGGTATTCTCGAGCGCGATGCGTACGCCCTCGACGATCGTACCCACCGGCTCGGACAGCGCCTCGGCGATCTGGCCCTGGTTGATCTGGATTTCCTTGGGCACGCCGTTGACGAGATCGCGGCCCTTGATGTGGATCGTCAGGCCGATGCCGTCGGCGGGCGGCTTGGCGACGCCGACCTCCTGCTTGATCCGCTCCGCCGTCGCTTCGCCGATCAGCAGATTGTGGTTGCGGCGGACATAGCTGACGATCGCCTCGTCCATCTTGTCCCCGCCGGTACGGACCGATGTGGTGTAGGCCAGACCGCGCAGGCTCAGCACCGCGACTTCGGTCGTCCCGCCGCCGATATCGACCACCATGCTGCCGATCGGCTCGGTGACGGGCATGTCAGCGCCGATCGCGGCGGCCATCGGCTCCTCGATCAACCACACCTGACTGGCGCCGGCGTTCGACGCGGCATCGCGGATGGCGCGACGCTCGACCGAGGTGGAGCCCGACGGCACGCAGATCACGATCTGCGGCCAGCGCGCGAAGCGGCGTTGCCCGCCGTGCACCTTGTGGATGAAATGCTTGATCATCTGCTCGGCGACGTCGATGTCGGCGATCACCCCGTCGCGTAGAGGGCGGATCGCCTGGATGCTGTCCGGGGTCTTGCCCATCATCAGCTTGGCGTCGTCACCGACCGCCTTTACGCGCTTCACGCCGTTGATCGTCTCGACCGCGACCACCGACGGCTCGTTGAGCACGATGCCCCGACCGCGCAGGTACACGACCGTATTGGCCGTGCCGAGGTCGATCGCCATGTCGTGCGACGTCAGTCTGAAGAGGTTCGAGAAAAAGCCCATCGATCGTTCCGTTTTCGGGCCCGCGCCGGAACGTGGGCCATGCTCGCCAATGCTGTCCAAGACCCGACGACCGGGACGTTCAGAGCGACATATCCGCGCTCTGTGTGTCGAAGGAAACCGGGTCGCGGGATGGCTTCGCTTGGTCTAGAGACATGGCCATGTCAATACGGCGCCTGCCCGAACACCTCGTCAATCGTATCGCTGCCGGTGAAGTGGTCGAAAGACCGGCCAGCGCGTTGAAGGAAATCGTGGAGAATGCGATCGACGCGGGTGCGACACGGATCGACGTGCGCATCGCGGGCGGCGGGGTCGATCTGATCGAGGTGACCGATGACGGGAGCGGGATGACGCCGGCCGACATGGCGATGGCGCTGGAACGGCACGCGACATCGAAATTGCCGGAAGATCTGGTGGGAGAGGGCGCGATCGAGAACGTGGCGACGCTCGGCTTTCGCGGCGAGGCGCTTCCCTCGATCGCGAGCGTGGCGCGCCTCACGATCGAAAGCCGGGTGCGCGGTGACTCCGGGCGCGACGGCGGCTGGGCGCGGATCGTAGATAACGGCGCGCTGGTGCATGAAGGGCCGGCGGCGATTCCGCCCGGCGCGCGCGTCCGGGTCGAAGCCTTGTTCGAGCGTGTTCCGGCGCGGCGCAAGTTCCTGCGCTCGGCGCGGTCCGAATATGCCGCCTGCCTCGATGTCGTGCGGCGCCTCGCGATGGCGCGGCCGGATATCGCCTTCGCGCTCGAGCATGACGGTCGGCGGGTATTGCAGGTCACGGCGCGCGAAACCCTGCCCGACCGCGTCGCCGCGCTGACCGATCGCGGCCTGATCGACAACGGCATCATCGTCGATCTCGAACGCGACGGGGTGCGGCTGGGCGGAATCGCCGGGTTGCCGACATTCAATCGCGGGATCGCCGATCACCAATATCTCTTCGTCAACGGCCGCCCGGTGAAGGATCGGCTACTCGCCGGCGCGGTGCGCGGCGCCTATGCCGAACTGCTCGCGCGTGACCGGCATGCCGTGGTCGCGCTGTTCCTCGACGTTCCTGCCGATCAGGTCGATGTGAACGTCCACCCGGCCAAGACCGAGGTACGCTTTCGCGATCCGGCGATGATCCGGGGCATGATCGTCGGCGGGCTGCGCCGCGCGCTGGACGAGGCGGGGCATCGCAGTGTCCAGCGACCCGCCGCCGATGCGATGGCATCGTGGCAGGCCGAGCCGGTAACGCCGACCGCGACGCTGTGGGATCGCGGCGCCGACCGCGCCTTCACCTCGTCCGCCGTGTACGATCGTCGTCCGACGTTCGCCGCGCCGCCACCGCAGGCGCGCGCTGAGCCGGCCTGGGCACCGCCGCCGGAGACGAAGCAATTCCCGCTCGGTGTCGCGCGCGGACAGGTAGCCAAGACCTATATCGTCGCCGAGGCGGAGGATGGGTTGGTCATCGTCGATCAGCATGCCGCGCACGAACGTCTCGTGCTCGAACGGATGCGCAAGGCGGTGGCAGGCGGCGGCGTGGCGGCGCAGGCGCTGCTCATCGCCGAGGTGGTCGAGCTGGACGAACCGGCCTGCGACCGGTTGGAGGCGCGGTCCGCCGAGCTGGTCGACTTCGGGCTTGAGCTGGAACGGTTCGGCCCGCGCGCGATGCTGGTGCGCAGCGTGCCGGCGATGTTGGGGCAAAGCGACGTGCGCGGGCTGATCACCGATATCGCCGATGAGCTCGCCGCGTTCGACGAAGCGCTGAGCCTGAAGGAGCGGCTCGATCATGTCGCGGCGACGATGGCATGCCACGGATCGGTCCGCGCGGGGCGAGTGCTGTCGGTGGCGGAGATGAACGCGCTGCTGCGCGAAATGGAAGTGACGCCGCATTCGGGGCAATGCAATCACGGCCGTCCGACCTGGATCAAGCTTGCCCACGGCGATATCGAGAAACTGTTCGGACGGCGATGATGGCGATGACTTCATGTGCGGGAAATGTTCCCCGCTGCCGTGAAAATATAGCCGGGAAACCTTCGCCTTGGTTGCGCATTCTAGATCGCACAACGGTGGAAAGCGCGATCAGATGAAGAATATCGTCCCCCTCATCATGGCGGTGATTCCGCTCGCTGCCGTGCTGGGAGCTTGTGTCGCGGTGCATTGATTCAACGAGAACCGCACCGCGTCGATCGCGGAGCTAGGCGCGACCAAGCGCCAGGCACAAAAAAGCCGCCCCGAACCATGTCGGAGCGGCCCTTTTAATCCCGTCAGCA
The DNA here is from genome assembly GCA_030854225.1 of Pseudomonadota bacterium. GTDB lineage: Bacteria > Pseudomonadota > Alphaproteobacteria > Sphingomonadales > Sphingomonadaceae > Sphingomonas. Next base: position 3,317 of record JALYTP010000026.1, on the reverse strand, counting down.
AATCAGTCCTCGGCGGCGTCTTCCACAGGCGCGGCTTCAACGGCCGGCTGCTCCCCATCGGTTTCGGCCGTCGCGCCGGGCTCGGCATTCGGATCATAAGCTTCGACGAAGCGGGCGTTATCGCGGCCTTCCTCGAACATCGCCGCCATGACGTCGACACCCTTGGCCTGCATCTCGGCCTCTTCGGGCGAGCGTGCGACGTTGACCTTGACCGTCACCGACACCTCGGGGTGCAGCGCGACCTTCACCTCGTACAGCCCGATCGACTTGATCGGCTTGTCGAGCACGATCGCCGACTTGGCGATCTTGTGGTTCTGCGCTTCCAGCGCCTCGACCAGATCGCGCACCGCGACCGAGCCGTAAAGCTGCCCGCTGTTCGACGATTGGCGGATGAGCGTGATGCTCGTCCCGTCGATCGACTTGGCTTCGGCCTCCGCTTCGCCGCGACGCGAGGCGTTATCGGCGACGATCCGCTCGCGGTTCGCCTCGAACACCTTCTTGTTCGCGTCGTTGGCGCGCAGCGCCTTCTTGTTGGGGAGCAGGAAGTTGCGGGCGAACCCGTCCTTGACCTTCACGACATCGCCGATCTGGCCGAGCTTCTCGACGCGCTCCAGCAAAATAACGTCCATCGGGTGCGCTCCTTATTTCACGATGTAGGGCAGGAGGCCCAGGTGGCGCGAACGCTTGATCGCCTGGGCGAGTTCGCGCTGCTTCTTGGCGCTCACCGAGGTGATGCGCGACGGGACGATCTTGCCGCGCTCGGACACGAAGCCCTGCAACAGACGAACGTCTTTGTAATCGATCCGGGGAGCGTCCTTCGCGGAGAAGGGGCAGCTCTTGCGGCGGCGGAAAAAGGCGCGTGCCATGTCTTGATAGCTCCTTATTCGCTGTCGAAATCGCGACGGGGACGGTCGCCACGATCGGGCCGATCGCCACGGCCTTCGCGCTCGCCGCGGCGTTCGCGGTCACGCTCCTGCTTGCGCATCATCACCGACGGGCCCTCTTCGTGCGCGTCGACCTTGACGGTCATGTAGCGGATCACGTCCTCGTTGATCTGGGTCTGGCGCTCCAGCTCGGCGATCACGTCGCCGGGGGCGTCGATCTCGAGCATGACGTAATGCGCCTTGCGGTTCTTGGCGATCTTGTAGGCCAGGCTGCGCAGGCCCCAATTCTCGGTCTTGACGACCGTGCCTTTGTGATTTTTCACGATCTCGGTGGCGGCTTCCGCCAGTGCATCCACCTGCGCCTGTGCCAGATCCTGGCGCGCAAGGAACACGTGCTCGTACAGAGCCATGTGGTTCTTACCTAACTGTCTTGGCCGATCGCTGACGCCCGCACGATGCGATGCGCCCCTCCGGCTATCGTCTTCAAAGCAACCGGGGCGAAGAGCATGGCCCTTCACCCCGATCGCGCTTCCTTAGCGGAAATCGGGCGGAAGGCAAGCGTCCCGCCCGATCCGGCATGGTTAGTTGAACGCGCCCGCCAGCACCGCGCCGATCAGGCCGCCGGTGACCGCGACGAGCACCGCGTCGTTGCCCGAGCGCACCCAGTGATAGCCGCGCGGCGGCGCATATAGATGGCGCCCGCGATAGGCGCGCCAATCGTTGATCGACCGGTAGTTGCGCGCGTGGCGGCGGTCGAACCGCTCGCCCTTGCGCCAGTTGCGATAGCCGTTGTCGCGCGTGACGGTGCGGTTGACGACCACGGTGCGGCCAGGCTGATGCCGGACGACGCGCTCATGACGGACCTGCTGGGCTTCGGCCGGCGCGGCGGCGATCGGGGCGACCACGGTGCTCGCGGCGAGCGCGGTCAGGAAAATCTTCTTCATGTCTCTACTCCTCGGTATGGCGCCGTTGCGTGGCGTCCTCTTCCATGTGGGAAGCGATTGTCGCAACCCCGTCCCGCCCAAGCCACGATTTGGTCGTAAAGTGTCGCAAAAGGTGCGCAAACCTGAATTTAGGTTCAGGAAAGCGCGAAAAACCGGGATTCCTGAACGCCAGCTTGCGCGCCACCACGGAGCTTTCTACTGCCGCCGCGCAAGGAGAGCAGCATGCGGGCGTTCATTTTTCCCGGGCAGGGCAGTCAGGCCGTCGGTATGGGCAAGGCGCTCGCCGATGCCAGCCCGGTGGCGCGGGCGGTGTTTCAGGAGATCGACGAAGCGCTGGGGCAGCATCTTTCCCGCCTGATGTTCGATGGCCCGGCGGAAGACCTGCAACTCACCGAAAATGCGCAGCCGGCGATCATGGCCAACGCCATCGCGACGTTGCGCGTGCTCGAGCAGGAGGGCGGCATTCGCCTTGCCGACAAGGCCGTTTTCGCCGCCGGGCATTCCTTGGGCGAATATAGCGCGTTGTGCGCGGCCGGCGCGCTCGATCTGGCGACGACGGCGCGGTTGCTCAAGCATCGCGGGCAGGCGATGCAGGCGGCGGTGCCGGTCGGGCAGGGGGCGATGGCGGCGTTGCTCGGGGTCGATCTGGCCACCGCACAGAAGATCGCCGATGCCGCCGCCGAAGGTGAAGTCTGCGCGGTCGCCAACGATAACGACCCCTCACAGGTCGTCATCTCGGGCGCGAAGGACGCGATCGACCGCGCGATCGCCATCGCCAAGGATCACGGCGCTAAACGCGCGATTTCGCTGCCCGTCTCCGCGCCGTTCCATTGCCCGCTGATGCAGCCCGCCGCCGACGCGATGGCAACGGCGCTGGCCGGAGTGCGGATCGCCGCGCCATTCGTGCCGGTATTCGCCAACGTCACGGCAGCGGCGGTCAGCGACCCCGATACGATCCGGCGCCTGCTCGTCGAGCAAGTCACCGGCATCGTCCGCTGGCGCGAATCGGTGCTGGCGATGGCGGGGGCCGGCGTCACGCATTTCGTCGAATTCGGCGGCAAGGTGCTCGGTCCGATGGTCAAGCGCATCGCACCCGATGCCGACACGGTGAGCGTGGTGACGATGGACGATATCGAAACGCTGGCGAAGGCGCTCTGAGATGGAGAGCAATATGTTCGACCTGACAGGTATGACCGCGCTGGTGACCGGCGCGTCCGGCGGGATCGGCTCGGCGATCGCGCAGGCGTTGGCGGGGCAGGGCGCGCGGCTGGCGGTATCGGGCTCGAATGCGGAGAAGTTGGAGGCGTTTCGCGCCTCACTGGGCGGAGATCATGTCGCGCTGCCGTGCAACCTGTCGGACGGCGCGGCCGTCGATGCGCTCGTGCCGCAGGTGGTCGAGGCGCTGGGCGGCAAGCTCGACATTCTCGTCAACAATGCCGGCGTCACGCGCGACAACCTCGCGATGCGGATGAAGGACGAGGAATGGGAC
>JALYTP010000285.1 GCA_030854225.1 Pseudomonadota bacterium | reverse complement strand
AGCCTACGCCGTGCCGAACACCCGGGCGAAGATCGTATCGACGTGCTTGAGGTGGTAGCCGAGGTCGAACAGCGGCTCGATCTCCGCCGTCGGCAGCCAGCGCGTGACGTCGGCATCGGCGACGAGCAGGTCGAGCAGCTGCAGCTGCCCGTCGGCCTGCCACACCTGCATCGCGTTGCGCTGGACAAGGCCGTACGCCTCCTCGCGGCTCGCCCCCGCTTGCGTCAGCGCGAGCAGCACGCGCTGCGAATGGATCAGCCCGCCCATCTTGTTGAGGTTGGCGAGCATCCGCTCGGGATAGACAAGCAGTTTGTCGATCATGCCCGTCAGGCGGACCAGCGCGAAGTCGAGCGTCACCGTCGCGTCGGGGCCGATCATCCGCTCGACGCTCGAGTGGCTGATATCGCGCTCGTGCCACAAAGCGACATTCTCGAGCGCGGGGGTGACGTAGCCGCGCACCATGCGGGCGAGGCCGGTGAGGTTCTCGGTCAGCACCGGGTTGCGCTTGTGCGGCATCGCCGACGAGCCCTTCTGGCCGGGCGAAAAATATTCCTCCGCCTCGAGCACTTCGGTGCGCTGGAGATGCCGGACTTCGGTCGCGAGGCGTTCGATCGACGAGGCGACGACGCCCAGCGTCGCGAAGAACATCGCGTGGCGGTCGCGCGGGATGACTTGAGTCGAAACGGGCTCGATCGACAGGCCGAGCTTGTCGGCGACGTGCTGTTCCACGCGCGGATCGATATTGGCGAAGGTGCCGACCGCGCCCGAGATAGCGCAGGTCGCAATGTCCTTGCGCGCGGCGATCAACCGGTCGCGGTTGCGCGCGAATTCGGCATAGGCCTGGGCGAGTTTCAGCCCGAAGGTCACCGGTTCGGCGTGGATGCCGTGGCTGCGCCCGATCGTCGGGGAGAGCTTGTGCTCCTTCGCGCGGCGTTCGAGCACGACGAGCAGCGCGTCCATGTCGGCGATCAGCAGGTCGGACGCCTCAGCCAACTGCACCGCCAGGCAGGTGTCGAGCACGTCGCTCGACGTCATGCCCTGGTGCATGAAGCGCGCCCAGTCTTCACCTGAATGCGCTCCCACCTGTTCGGCGACCCAGGTGAGGAAGGCGATGACGTCGTGCTTGGTCACCGCCTCGATCGCGTCGATCGCGGCGACGTCGATCACGGGGTTCGTCGCCCACCAGGCCCACAATGCGGCGGCAGCTTGCTTCGGCACCACGCCCAGATCGGCCAGCGCGTCGGTCGCGTGTGCCTCGATCTCGAACCAGATGCGGAAGCGGTTTTCCGGGGTCCAGATCGCGACCATGTCGGGGCGGGAATAGCGGGGCACCATCGCAGCGGTTCCTGAAAAACGGGGTCGATTCGTCATGGGGGATGCGCGAATCCGTGTCGGGAGCGGCGTTAGCAGCGATGGCGTGGTGCTTCAAACCGGGGGGGGGGCAGCGGCCAGCGCGGCTACATCAACCCGAGCGCGCGCAGGCTCGAATGCCCCTGCGCGCCGATGATGACGTGATCGTGCACCGCGATGTTCAGCCGCTTGCCCGCCTCGATCACGTTGCGGGTCAGGTCGATGTCGGCGCGGCTTGGCGCCGGGTCGCCGCTGGGGTGGTTGTGGACGAGGATGATCGCCGCCGAGCCGAGATCGATCGCGCGCCGGATCACCTCGCGCACATGCAGCGCGGCCTCGTCGATCGATCCCTCGCTCATCACCTCGTCGCGGATCAGCATGTTGCGGGTGTTGAGGTGCAGCACGCGGACCTGCTCATTTCCCCGGTGCGCCATCGACGCGCGCAGATAATCGAGCAGCGCCTGCCAGTTGGCGAGCACCGGTTTCGCCGCGACTTCGGCGCGAAGCAGCCGCAGCGCGGCGGCGCGCACGATCTGCAACGCGGCGACCGAGGTATCCCCCATGCCCGGCACGCGTGCGATCGCCTCCGGCTCGGCGCTCAGCAAGCCGCCGATGCCGCCGAACTCGGCCAGCAACGCCTTCGCCAGCGGCTTGGTGTCGCGGCGGGGAATGGCGAGTGCGAGCAGATATTCGATCAGCTCGTGATCGAGCAGCGCGTCGTCGCCCCCGTCGAGCAAGCGCTGGCGCAGGCGGGAACGGTGGCCCTGATGATCGGGAACGGGAACGGTCATGCGCGTCGGGAATTAAACCGGCGGGGCGGGCCGCGCAATTGCAGGTTCAGCCGCGCACCCTATGGTATGCCTGTCGCCGCCTGATGCGACACGGGAGGCACAAGGCAGCGTGACGATCGACGACAGCGATGACCCGGGTGCGCCCGCGCGCGCGGTGGGTCGCGGGGTGGCGCGTCGCGTGCTGATCGGTATCGTCGTGTTGGTGGCCATCATGCTGGCCGCGCTGTGGATCGAGCGCAGGCCGCTGGCGAGCGGGTTCATCGACCGCACGTTGCGCGATAAGGGCGTGGCGGCGCGATACCGCATCGCCGATCTGGGGCTGGGGGGGCAGCGGCTGACCAACGTGGTGATCGGCGACCCCGCGCATCCCGATCTGGTCGCCGACTGGATCGAAACGCGCACCAGCATCGGGCTGTCCGGCATCGGGCTGGCGGGGGTGAAGGCCGGGCATGTGCGGCTGCGCGCGCGGTGGGCGGGGGGCAAGGTATCGTTCGGCGCGCTCGACCGGTTGCTGCCCGCGCCCTCCGGCAAGCCGTTCGCTTTGCCCTCGTTCTTCGCGACCATCCCCGATGCGCGCATCCGATTCGAAACGCCCTATGGTGTCGTCGGGCTGAAGCTGAGCGGAACAGGGCGGCTCGACAACGGCTTTGTCGGCAACCTTGCGGCGGTGGCGGACGGGCTGACGGGGGGTGGGTGCAGCACCGGGCGGATGGCCGCCGCGCTACGCCTGCGCACCGCCGCCTCGGGCCCTTCGTTCAGCGGGCCATTGCGGCTGGCCTCGGCTACGTGCGGCGCGGCGCGGGCGGACGG
>JALYTP010000284.1 GCA_030854225.1 Pseudomonadota bacterium | reverse complement strand
CGCCTATCGTGTCGAGGCGCTGCGCCGCGTCGCCAATGTCGTGCGCGCCCGCGCGGACGCCTTTGCCGACATCATCGCGCGCGAAACCGGCAAGCCGGTATGGGAAGCCAAGACCGAGGTCGACAGCGTCATCGCGAAGGTCGATATCTCGGTCTCCGCTTATGCCGAGCGCAGCGCCCAACGGCGGCTCGACGCGCCGATGGGCAGCCGGATGGCATTGCGGCACAAGCCACACGGCGTGCTTGCCGTGCTCGGGCCGTATAATTTTCCCGTCCACCTGCCCAACGGGCATATCGTGCCCGCTCTGCTCGCGGGCAATGCGGTGGTGTTCAAGCCGTCGGAAAAGACCCCGGCGAGCGGCGCGTTCCTGATCGATTGCTACCACGCCGCCGGGATTCCCGACGGCGTCGTGCGGCTGCTGCTGGGCGGGCCGGACGAGGGCAAGGCGCTTGCGGCGCATCCCGGCATCGACGGGCTGCTGTTTACGGGTTCCGCGCCGACCGGCATCGCGCTCAACCGCGCCTTCGCCACGCGGCCGGAAAAGATCCTGGCGCTGGAGATGGGCGGCAACAACCCGATCGTGGTGTGGGATACGCCCGATCTGGCGTCGGCGGCCACGCTCGTGGTGCAATCCGCCTTCACCACCGCCGGGCAACGCTGCACCGCGGCGCGGCGGCTGATCGTCGACCAGACATTGTACGAGCCGCTGATCGAGGAAATCGTCAAACTTACCGGGCGGTTGATCGTCGGCGCGCCGCATGACAGCCCAGCGCCGTTCATGGGGCCGGTGATCGACAACCACACCGCCGACATGCTGACCGAGAGCTTCCTCGAGCTGATGATGCGCGGCGGGCGGCCGATCAAGCATCTCGAGCGCCCGGTCGAGGACCGCCCCTTCCTGCTACCCGCGCTGATCGACACGACCGACATGGCCGAGCGGCCCGATGTCGAGCTGTTCGGCCCGATCCTGCAAGTGATCCGCGCGACCGATTTCGATGCCGCGATCGCCGAGGCGAACAACACCCGCTACGGCCTGTCCGCCTCGCTGATCAGCCAGACGCCGGCACTGTACGACCGGTTCTGGGCCAATATCCGCGCCGGGATCGTCAACTGGAACCGCCCGACCAACGGCGCCTCGTCCAGCGCGCCGTTCGGCGGCATCGGCTGGAGCGGCAACCACCGCCCCAGCGCGTTCTACGCGGCGGATTACTGCGCCTATCCGGTGGTCAGCAACGAAGCCGAACAGGCCCGCGCGAGCATCGGCATCGGCTTGCGCGAGGATTAGGCCGGGCGGCTGGGCCGGACCCACAAGGTGCGGGTTACCGCACCATTCACGATTTTCGACTTGAACGCGCGGCGAACCGTCTCGGCATCGTCACCGTTCATCATCACCAGGCGCGTACCGCCCGACACCAGTGGCTCGATCGCGCTGATGACGGCCTTGTGCTTGGCGCACATGGCGACCACTTCGGCATGCTCGGCGTTGATGTTCATGGCTCGGCTCATCACGGTCTCCCTCAGGTAAGCGGGAGCGCACGCACGTCTCTCAGCCGCTGGCGCTTACGACATGATCGTGCCGGCGATGCCGCCCCCATAGCCGGGCGGGGCGCGATTGTCAGCCGCCATCGTGGAAGCGCATTGCCCCAAGTTTGGCTACCCATAGGGAAAGCAAGCGTGATTTGCTGCCGAGCGGCGCGGCGTCCACATCCCCGGCATGGCAACCCTCCTCGATCCCACCGCGCGCGGGCGCGTCATTCTCGTCGGCGCGGGCCCGGGTGATCCGGGTTTGCTCACCGTACGTGCGGTCGCGGCGCTCGAGGCCGCCGATGTCGTCGTGCATGACGGGCTGATCGATCCCCGCGTACTCGATATCGCGCCCGCATCCGCGCAGCGCATCTCGGTCGCCAAGCAGCGCGCGCGGCACACTCTACCGCAGGAGGCGATCAACGCGCTGATCGTCGCGCATGTGAAGACCGGCGCGATCGTGGTGCGGTTGAAGGGCGGTGACCCGTTCATCTTCGGGCGCGGCGGCGAGGAGGTGGAGGCGGTGCGCGCGGCAAGTCTGCCGGTCGAGGTGATCCCCGGCGTGTCGGCGGCGCTCGGCTGCGCGGCGGAGGCGATGCTGCCGCTCACCCACCGCGACCATTCGAGCGCGGTCAGCTTCGTCGCGGGCCAGTGCAAGGGGCTGGCGGATCAGAACTGGTCGGGGCTTGCGGGGCGAGGCCGCACGCTGGTCATCTACATGGGCGTCGCGACGGCCACGGACATCGCCGACAAGTTGATGGCCGATGGCGTCGCGCCCGACATGCCGGTCGCGGTGCTGGAGAAGGGTACACTCGTCGGGCACCGCGCGATGAAGACTTTGCTCGCCGATCTCGGCGCGATGGTGGGGCGCGAAGCCGTGCAAAGCCCCGCGATCCTCGTCGTCGGCGACGTGGTGGAATTGAGCGATGCCGAGGACAAGCTCGCTCGCTGGGCGCGCGTGGCCGAAGGGATCGCCGCATGAAGCTGCTTACCGGCAACGATCTCCCCACAGGCGACGTGATCTGGTGGGCCGGCTCCGGCTGGTCGCGCCATGTCGAGGATTCGGTCGATGTCGCCGACCAGGGCGAGGCGATCGCCCGCGCGGAGGAAGGCACGCGCCGCGTCAACGGCGCGTACGTGATCGACGCGACCGAAACCCCCGAAGGCCCCCGCCCCGCGCACATCAAGGACCGCGTTCGCGCGCTCGGGCCCACGGTGCGTCCCGATCTGACATTGAAACCCGCCGATCCCACGGCCGGCAACTGGGTGATCTGATGTACAAATACGATCGATACGATCAGGCGATCGTCGATGCCCGCGTCGATGAGTTTCGCGACCAGACGCGCCGGCGCCTCGCGGGCCAGATCACCGAGGATCAGTTCAAGCCGCTGCGTTTGAAGAACGGGCTGTATCTCCAGCTTCACGCCTATATGCTG
>JALYTP010000283.1 GCA_030854225.1 Pseudomonadota bacterium | reverse complement strand
CGCCTGCCGGGCGGGGCCGGCGGCGGGGCGGGGACGCTGGCGACGGGGGACAAGGGATCGATCCCCGAAGGCGATGCCGATGCGATGCGCCGCGCCGGGCTGGCGCATCTGCTCGCGGTTAGCGGGCTGCACCTCAGCGCGGTGGTCGGCACGGTGATGCTCGTCGTGACCCGGCTGCTCGCGCTCAGCCCGTGGCTCGCGCTGCGAACCCGCCTGCCGCTGGTCGCCGCCGGCGCGGGTGCTGTCGCCGCGATCGGTTATACGTTGCTGACGGGGGCCGCGGTGCCGACGATCCGGGCCTGCGTGGCGGCGTTGCTGGTGCTCGCCGCGATCGTGATGGGGCGGCAGGCGCTGACCCTGCGGCTGGTCGCGACGGGCGCGCTGATCGTCCTGTTGCTGTATCCGGAAAGCATCACCGGCCCCAGTTTCCAGCTGTCGTTCGCCGCCGTCACGACGATCGTCGCGCTGCACGAGCATCCGGGCATGCGCCGCTGGTTCGGCGCGCGCGAGGAGCCGCGCTGGCGCAGAATCGCGCGCGGCCTGCTGTCGCTGCTGTTCACGGGGCTGGCCGTCGAGCTGACGCTGATGCCGATCGCGCTGTATCATTTCCACAAGGCCGGGATTTACGGCGCGCTCGCCAATGTCGCCGCGATCCCGCTCACCACGCTGATCGTGATGCCGCTCGAGGCGGTGTCGCTGCTGTTCGACGGTATCGGTCTCGGCGCGCCGGTCTGGTGGCTGACCCGCCATGCACTCGATCTGCTGCTGTGGATCGCGCATACCACCGCCAACGCGCCGGGTTCGGTCGCGATGCTGCCGTCGATGCCGGGCGGCGCTTATGCGTTGATGGTCGCGGGCGGGATCTGGAGCGCCTTGTGGCGAACGCGCTGGCGGCGGCTCGGGATGGTTCCGCTCGCGATCGGCGCGGTATGGGCGGCGATTACTCCGGCGCCCGATCTGCTCGTCACCGGGGATGGTCGCCACGCCGCATTGCGCACGATCGACGGTGGCATGGCGTTGCTGCGCGACCGGACGGGGGATTATACCGCCGACATGATGGCTGAAAATGGCGGGATCGATGATCTGCCGGTGCTGCTGTCGGATCAACCAAATGCGCGTTGTAGCCGGGATGCCTGCATCGCCGATCGCAAGACCGGCACCCGCACTTGGCGGATCCTCGCGACGCGGAGCAGCTACATGGTGCCGGCCGACCAGCTCGCTCAGGCCTGTTCCGGGGTGGATATCGTCATCAGCGATCGCCGCCTGCCGCGCGGATGCACCCCGCGCTGGCTCCGCCTCGACAGCGCGGCGTTGGCGACGACCGGTGGCGTGGCGATCACGCTGGGGGCCGTGCCGTCGGTCCGCACCGTGCGCGAAACCGGCGACGAACATCCGTGGGTTTCGGCACCACGTTCGGAACGACACGGAGGGCAGCGCTCCGCATGGGCCGGGGGACGGCACTCGCCATGGCACGCCGGGGACGGCGCAAAACCACCGTCAGGGGATCGCCGCTCCGATCCGCCCACCCGGCGGCGGCGCGACGAACGGCCGCCGCCCGCTCAATAACGCCGCAGCAGCCCCGCGAGCTTGCCCTGCACCCGCACCTGTTCGGGGCGGTAACGTTGCGGATCATAAGCGCGGTTGGCGGGGTCGAGCCTCACCATCGCGCCTTCCTTGCGGAAATATTTGAGCGTCGCCTCGCTATCCTCGATCAGCGCGACCACGATCTCGCCGTCGCGCGCGACATCCTGGCGCTTGATGAGGGCATAATCGCCGTCGAGGATTCCGGCTTCCACCATCGAATCGCCCGACACCTCGAGCGCGTAATGCTCGCCGCCACCGAGCAGTGCGGCGGGCACCGCGAGCATCGACGATCCCTCGAACGCCTCGATCGGCATACCGGCCGCGATCCGCCCGTGCAGCGGAATCTCGACCACGTCGTTGGCGGGTTCGGGTAGCGTGCGGATATTGCCCGGCACAGCGCCCCTGAACGGCGCCACTTTCTTGGGCGGCTCCGCGCGTTCGGGCATGCGCAGCACCTCCAGCGCGCGCGCGCGGTTGGGCAGGCGGCGCAGGAACTTGCGTTCCTCCAGCGCGCTGATCAGCCGGTGGACGCCCGATTTGGACTTGAGATCGAGCGCGTCCTTCATCTCCTCGAACGAGGGTGAGACACCGGTTTCGGCCAACCGGTCGTGAATGAAGCAGATCAGCTCGTGCTGTTTGCGCGTGAGCATATTTCCTCCGTCGGAACAGACAAGGAACGTTTATGCAATGTTCCAACAGGTTGTCAAGCGTGCGGATCAAGCGATCGGCAGAATCTCGATCACGTCCCCCGCGGTGGCGGCGGGCGCGCGGGGCGCGCGGACGATCAGGCAATCGGCGCGGGCCAGCGTCACCAGCATCGAACTGTCCTGGATGGTCGAGGCGAAGACCCGTCCGTGTTCGTGACGCGCGCGCAGATAATCCTGCCGGGCGTCATTGGCGGGCAACGCTTCGCCCAGCACGGCCTCCCGGGCCCTCGGTAGCGGATCGCTCGCGCCCGCAAGCGCGGCGATCAGCGGCCGCGCGAACAGCAGCGCCGTGACGAATGCGGATACCGGATTGCCCGGCAGGCCCAGCACCATGGTATCGCGCAACCGCCCCGCCATCATCGGCTTGCCCGGGCGCATCGCGACGCGCCAGAAATCGATCGTACCGCCCGCCGCCGCGATCGCGGGCCGCACGAGATCGTGGTCGCCGACCGAGGCGCCACCGCTGGTGATCAGCACGTCGGCGGTAACCGCCGCGAAGGCTTCACGCAGCGCATCGAGATGATCGGGCAGGATGCCGAGATCGATCAGTTCGACATCGGCGCCGTTCAGCAGCGCCGCGAGCATCGCACCGTTCGATTCGGGTAATTGCCCGGGAGCGACGGGCGCGCCGGGCGGAACGAGCTCGTCGCCGGTCGCGGCAATTGCCACGCG
>JALYTP010000282.1 GCA_030854225.1 Pseudomonadota bacterium | reverse complement strand
CCCGCGCCCCAGGTACAGCCGCAGCAGCGCATCGAGCGGGCGCAGAACATGGGCGATCGCCAGCGCCCTGATCGCCAGCGCCCCGACAGGCCGCAGGGCCAGCCCGGCTTCCAGCGATACGATCGCGGGCCCGGCCAACCCCAGGTCCAGCCTCAACCCCAGGTGCAGGGCCAGATCCAGGCGCGCGGCTATTACAACCGTGGCGACGCGCGGGTGCCCCAGCAATCGCGCCCCGACGCCTATCGCGACGGCAATCGCGGCGTCCGGCCCGATCTCCAGAACGGTCGCCCGGGCTATGACCAGCGCGGCAATGGGCAGCGCGGCGATGCGCAGCGCAACTGGCGCGGCGGTGATCGCCGCGACGGAAACTGGCACGGCAACAACGGCAATCGCGGCGGGGCGTGGAACCGCGACTGGCGGCATGACAATCGCTACAACTGGAGCGACTATCGCCGCTATCACCGCGATGCGTTTCACCTGCCGCGTTACTATGCGCCATATGGGTGGAGCTACGGCTATCGCCGCTTCTCGGTCGGCTTCCGGCTGGAGTCGGTCCTGTTCGGCCAGAATTACTGGATCGACGACCCCTATGCATACCAGCTGCCCCCGGCTTACGGCGAATATCGCTGGGTGCGGTATTACAACGACGCGCTGCTGGTCGATATCTACAGCGGCGAAGTGGTCGACACGGTCTACGACATATTCTGGTAAGCGGGTAGGCTCCCGCTGAACTGGGGTCCGGTGGTCATCGCTGCCGGACCCCTTGTTTTTTGCCGCCGCGCTGAGGCAGAAGCCCGCGCATGAGCCTGTTCAGCAAGAAAAAGCCGAATCCTCGGGGTGGCAACCCCTCCCCCGTCCGCGCGCTGATCGGCCAGAGCACCGCTGCGCGGCTCGACGCGAATCCCGCCGTCAAGCGCGCGCCGATCGAGACGGCGCAAGTCTATTACCACCCCGATTTCCTCACCGCGAAACAATGCGCCGCCCTGGTGCGCATCATCGATACCAATCGCCGCCCGTCGACGCTGATGACCTACACCGCCGACACCAGTTTTCGCACCAGCGAAAGCTGCGACATGGATCGCTGGTCGCCCGATGTCAGCCCGACCGACGATGCGATCGCCGCCCTGCTCGGCATCGCATCCGAACATGGCGAGACGATGCAGGGGCAACGTTATGCCCCGGGCCAGCAATTCCGCGCGCACCACGATTATTTCTTCGAGGGCGAGCATTATTGGGACGAGATGAAGAAATATGGCGGTCAGCGCACCTGGACCGCGATGATCTACCTCAACGAAGTGGAGGAAGGTGGCGCGACGTGGTTTCCGGAGGCCGGCATCCGGGTCGCGCCCAAGCGCGGGCTGCTGCTCGCGTGGAACAACATGGCGCCCGACGGCAGCCCCAACGACAAGACGCTGCACGAGGGCGGCGCGGTGGTGCGCGGCACCAAATATATCGTGACGAAATGGTTTCGCGAAGGCAGCTGGCTCCAGCACTAGCTCCGCCCTCGCGACACGCCTAAGGCGAACGCGGGCATGGCAAGGATCGTCCTCACGACTGTCGGCAAATTATACGACTTGCATCTCGTTCTGGCGATCGGCCCGGGATGGCAACGCCGCTGGCAGAGGGCGACCGGGCGATGACGGCCGTGCTCGACGTCACCTGTTCGATCCTCGGCCAGCCGTGGCGCTGGCGATCGCTGGCGCTCGACACGCGCGACCCCGGCTTCGCGCCCGACGATCTGGTGACGCAATTGCTGCTGGCGCGCGGTTGTCCGCGTGAGGAGCTGGAGGCGCACAAGGCGCCCAGCATCCGCCAGTTCATGCCCGACCCTTCGATCTTCCGCGACATGGACACCGCAGCCGATCGCCTGGCCGATGCGGTGCAGGCGAGCGAGCAGGTCGCGATTTTCGGCGATTACGACGTGGATGGCGCGACCTCGGCCGCGCTGATGATCCTGCTGCTGCGCGATCTCGGGCTCGAGGCGCGACCCTATATTCCCGATCGCCTGATGGAAGGATACGGCCCGTCGGGCGAGGCGCTGGTGCGGTTGAAGGAGGAAGGTGCCAGCCTGATCGTCACGGTCGATTGCGGCGCGCAGGCGTTCGACGCGCTCGCCATGGCGCGAGATGCCGGGGTCGATGTGATCGTGGTCGATCATCACAAATGCGCGGCCGCCCTGCCCCATGCCCACGCGCTGGTGAACCCCAATCGGCTCGACGAAACCGATGGCGCCGCGCACGGCCATCTCGCGGCGGTGGGTGTCGCGTTCCTGCTCGGCGCGGCGCTGGTGCGGACCTTGCGCGGTCGCGGTTTCTTCGCGGGCCGCACCGAGCCGCGCCTGATCGACCTGCTCGATATCGTCGCGCTCGGCACCGTTGCCGATGTCGCGCAGTTGAAGGGCCTCAACCGCGCGTTCGTGGCGCAAGGGTTGAAGGTGATGGCGGCGCGGCGCAACGTCGGGCTCAATGCGCTGATCGCGGCCGCGCGGCTGACGCGCGCGCCGGTGGCGAGCGATCTCGGCTTTGCGCTCGGCCCGCGGATCAACGCTGGCGGGCGTGTCGGCAAGTCCGATCTCGGCGTGCGCCTGCTGACCACACGCGATCCGGCGGAGGCCGACCGGATCGCCGCCGAACTCGACCGCCTCAACGAGGAGCGCCGCGCGATCGAGGCGATCGTGCAGGAGTGCGCGGAAGCGCTCGCCGCCGCCAAGGGCAACCGCGCCGTGATGGTCGTCGCTGGCCGGGGCTGGCACCCCGGCGTGATCGGCATCGTCGCCGGCCGCCTGAAGGAGAAATTCGGGCGCCCCGCGATCGTCATCGCGCTCGACGAGCACGGCATTGGCAAGGGGTCGGGCCGCTCGATCCCCGGTGTCGATCTCGGTGCGGCCGTGCTCGCGGCGAAGGAGAGCGGGCTGCTCGTGGCGGGGGGCGGGCATGCGATGGCCGCGGGGTTGACCATCGCGCAG
>JALYTP010000281.1 GCA_030854225.1 Pseudomonadota bacterium | reverse complement strand
CCAGTCATGTCGTCCAGGCGAGTGCGGGCACCAAGGCGGGCACGCTGCTGCCCGTCGGCGTCACCGCCAGCGCGGCCTATGAACGCGACGACGCCAACCAGCTAGATCAGCGATATGAGGGTTATTATGGGCGCGGCGATATCGTGTACCCCGTATCCCCCGTCCTAGCGCTGACGGCAGGCGCAGGGTATGAAAAGATCACGACCAGCTCGCGCGATGCTGTGGTCGACGGCGCGGTCAATCCGGTGGTCGATTCGAACGGCCATTTCGTGACCGACAAGGCATCCCCCCGCCGGATCGCCTATCAAACCGACGGCCTGATCTGGGATGCGGGGCTGATCTGGCGCCCGAGCCCGCGCACCAATCTGGAGGCCCATTTCGGGCGTCGTTACGGCGGATGGACCGCGACCGGATCGTTCAGCTACGCCGCCAGTCGCTCGGTCGGGGTGCAGGTCGGCGTATATGACAGCGTCGACACCTTCGGCCGCCAGCTGCGCAACGGCATCGCCAATCTGCCGGCGAGTTTCATCGACCAACGCGACGCCTTCGGGCAGCAGTTCAGTGGTTGCACCTTCGGCACCGGCACGGCGAATGCAGGCGGATGCCTCAACGGCATCTTCCAGTCGATCGCCGCCTCGTCCTACCGCGCGCGCGGGATCGATGCGGTGGTCTCGGCGCATCGTGGCGGCACCAGCTTCGGGGTAGGCGCGGGCTATGCAAACCGCCGCTTCTATTCGCCGACCGGCACGAGCTATTCGATCAACGGCATTAGCGACGAGAGCTATTATGTCGATGGCTTCGTCACCGTGCCGCTCACCTATAATTCGGGCGTCAGCGGCAACGTATTCGGCAATTATTACGAGAGCGGCCTCGCCAACGCCTATGGCGTTACGAGCGCGGGAGCGTCGGGATCGTATTACCATAATTTCGGCCGGCTCGGCGCAACCGCGTCGCTCGGCATCTATTCGTTCAGCCAGAAGGGCACGGACGATCAGGTGACGGGCACCGCGCAGGTCGCGATGCGCTATCAATTCTGAAACCTCCGCCGTGTAGTGCGGCGGTGAGGATGGTGACGATGTACGACGAGCATTACGGCTTTACCGGGCGCCCGTTCCAGCTGACGCCGGATCCGCGTTTCTGGTTCGATACCGCCACGCACAAGAAGGCGATGTCGTACCTAGGCTATGGCCTGGCGCAGGGCGAGGGGTTCATCGTCATCACCGGCGATGTCGGGGCGGGCAAGACGACGCTGGTCGGGCATCTGACGGCGAAGATCGATCCGGCACGGCTGCACGTCGTCAAGATCGCGTCGACCCAGATCGACCCGGAGGATCTGCTCCGCCTGGTCGCCGCCGGACTGGGGGTCGAATCCGCCGGGTTGACCAAATCGGCGCTGCTCGCCGCGATCGAGCGCGGGTTGCACACGGTGGCGCGCAGCGGGCGACGCACGCTGTTGATCGTCGACGAGGCGCAGGCATTGCCAGTCGCATCGCTCGAAGAACTGCGCATGCTCTCCAATTTCCAGATGGGCGGACACCCGATTTTGCAGATATTCCTGCTCGGCCAGCCCGAATTCCGCGATCGGTTGCAGGGTGCCGCCGCGCTCGAACAGTTGCGCCAGCGGGTGATCGCGATGCATCATCTCGATCCGATGGGCCCCGAAGAAGTCGAACCGTATCTCGCGCACCGCCTGTCGCTGGTCGGGTGGACGGGCAATCCCGATTTTACGATGGACGCGGTCGAGGCGCTGTACCGGGGATCGGGAGGCGTACCCCGGCGGCTCAACCAACTGGCCGGGCGCGTGCTGCTGTTCGGCGCGATCGAGCAACTGGGTGAGATCGACGGCGCGGTGGTCGAGGCCGTGATTGCCGATGTGAACGACGAGATGGCACCCGCTGCAACACCGTCGTTGGATGAGGCGCGACCGGTCGAATGGCCGGTCGGTGGCGTGAGCGAGACTGTCGCCGGCGATCCGCTGCCGATCGCGCGCGGCGAGGCGTTTCGCGATGAGGCGCCGGTCGTCGCCGATCCGGCGATCGCCGCCCGCGTGACGGCGCTCGAGGCACGGGTCGAGGATCTCGACGAGGCGCTGCGCCGCGTGCTGACCCTGTTGGTCGATTGGGTCGAAGGCGACCAGCGGCCCGATCTGTCGTCGCACCGCGCGGCGGGTTGAGGGCGGGCGCCATGCGCCACGCGCTTTCCGTCGATGTGGAGGACTGGTTCCAGGTCGGCGCCTTCGAAACCGTGATCGACAAGGCCGATTGGGAAACGCTTGCCCCGCGGGTCGCGCGCAACACCGATGCGGTGCTCGATCTGTTCGCCGAAACCGGCGTCAAGGCGACCTTCTTCACGCTCGGCTGGGTGGCTGAGCGCAACCCGGCGCTGATCCGGCGCATCGTCGCGGCGGGGCACGAACTGGCGAGCCACGGTTGGGATCACCAGCGCGTCTTCACGCTGGACGCGGCGACGTTCCGCGCAGATCTTGAACGGTCGCGCAAGACGCTGGAAGATGCCGGCGGCACCGCGATCTCCGGCTACCGCGCGCCGAGCTTCTCGATCGACAAGCGCACGCCGTGGGCGCACGTTGTGCTGGCGGATGAGGGATATGCCTATTCCTCCAGCGTCGCGCCGCTGAAGCACGATCATTATGGCTGGCCCGAGGCGCCGCGCTTCGCGTTTCGCCCGGTCGACGGGTCCGCGCTGATCGAAGTGCCGGTGACGATCGCCGATGTGGCGGGGCGCAGGATGGCGACGGGCGGCGGGTTCTTCCGGCTGTTTCCGGCCGCGCTGACCGATTATGCGGTGCGCCAGGTGACGAAGGCGGGGCAGCCGGCGGTGTTCTATTTCCATCCGTGGGAGATCGATCCCGGCCAGCCGCGCGTGGCGAACGCGCCGCTCAAATCGAAACTACGGCATTACAGCCGACTCGGCGCGATGGCGGGCAAGCTGCGCGGTCTGATCGCGC
>JALYTP010000280.1 GCA_030854225.1 Pseudomonadota bacterium | reverse complement strand
TTCAACAGCAGCGCGGCGGCGGTCTTGTCGTCCACATCGTCGGGCAGGTGCATCAGGCTATCGGCGGAAACGTTGCGCGCGGTGGCATAGGCCCCGAGCGCGGGGCCGAACGTGCCGACCCGGTCACCCGGTGCGAACGTCGTGACGCCCGCGCCCACCGCCTCGACCATGCCGGCCGCTTCGGACCCCAGCCCGCTCGGCAGCTTGACCGGGTAGGTGCCCTTGCGGTGATACACGTCGATGAAGTTCAGCCCGACGGCGTTGTTCGTCATCCGCACCTCGCCCGGGCCGGGATCGGGCAGATCGATATCCACCCAGTCGATCACCTCGGGGCCACCGGTCCGTTCGATCCTTGCCGCGCGCGCCATCGTTCGTTCCTTTCGCTAAGCCGACCCCTCAATGCGCCGGTCGCGTTTCGGGTTGCAACCAATCTCGCGTCGCCACATACCGGACATTCAAAATCGACAGCCAATCGGAGGCGAGAATGCGCAGCTACCTGAGGCATTATATCGACGGGGCATGGGTCGAAAGCGAGGGCGGCAAGCGGCATGAGGTGATCAACCCCGCCACCGAACAGCCCTGCACCGAGATCATGCTGGGCTCGCAGGCCGATGTCGACAAGGCGGTGAAGGCCGCGCGCACGGCGTTCGACAGCTATTCGCGGACCAGCGTCGCCGATCGCATCGCGCTGCTCGAGCGGGTGATCGAGGAATATAAGGCGCGCATCCCCGATCTGGCGGCGGCGACCAGCGAGGAAATGGGCGCGCCGATCAGCTTCGCGACGATGGCGCAGGCGCCCGCGGGGCTCGGTTATTTCATCGGCACGCTCGCCGCGCTCAAGGAATTCGCGTTCGACGAACCGGTCGGCAAGGCGCGCGTGGTGCATGAACCGCTCGGCGTCGTCGCGATGATCACGCCGTGGAACTGGCCGCTCAACCAGATCTGCGCGAAGGTCGCGCCCGCGCTCGCGGCTGGCGACACGATGATCCTCAAGCCCAGCGAGGAAGCGCCGGCCTGCGCCGCGATCCTGGCCGAAGTGCTCGACAAGGCGGGCGTGCCGAAGGGCGTGTTCAACCTCGTCAACGGCGACGGCCCCGGCGTCGGCGCGGCGCTTTCGACGCACAGGGGGGTCGACATGGTGAGCTTCACCGGATCGACCCGCGCGGGCATCGCGGTGGCGCAGGCCGCCGCCGCCACGGTCAAGCGCGTGCATCAGGAACTCGGCGGCAAGGCCCCGAACGTGGTGCTGCAAGGCGCCGATCTCGCGGCAGTGCTTCCGCCCACCGTGCAGGGCGTGCTTGCCAATACCGGCCAGAGCTGCATCGCGCCGACGCGGCTGCTCGTCCACACCAGCCAGGCCGAGGCCGCGACGCAGACGGTGAAGGCGATCCTGGAAGCGGCCCAGGTCGGCGATCCGACCGAGCAGGGCATGCATCTCGGCCCGGTCGTCAACAAGGCTCAGTTCGACAAGATTCAGGGGCTGATCCAGTCGGCGATCGACGAGGGCGCGACGCTCGTCACCGGCGGCACCGGGCGGCCCGATGGGCGCACCGCCGGCTATTACGTCAAGCCCACGTTGTTCGCCGATGTGACGCCCGACATGCGCATCTACCGCGAGGAAACGTTCGGGCCGATCGCGACGATCAGTACTTACAGCACGGGCGAGCAGGCGATCGAAATGGCCAACGACACCGATTACGGCCTGTCGGCGACGATCTCGGGCGATCCGGCGGAGGCGGCGAAGATCACGGGCCGGCTGCGCGCGGGGATCGTGACGATCAACGCCTGGGGGCCGAGCGGCGGCACCGCGTTCGGTGGGTACAAGCAATCGGGCAACGGGCGCGAGGGCGGGAAATACGGGCTGGCCGATTTCATGGAGATCAAGACGATCGTCGGCGAACCGGCCTGACGCGCTGTGGCAGGTGCGATCAATGCAGCGGCCAGCTCCACATCACCAGCGGGGTGCCGAGGACCACGACCAGCAGCGAGAGCGGCGCGCCCAGCCGCGCATAATCGCTGAACCGGTATCCGCCGGGGCCGAACACCAATGTGTTGCACTGGTGCCCGATCGGGGTGAGGAAATCGCACCCCGCGCCCATCGCCGTCGCGATAAGGAACGCCTCGGGCTTGTAGCCGAGATCGTGCGCGAAGACGGCGGCGATCGGCGCCATCACCAGCACGGTCGCGGCGTTGTTGAGGAACGGCGTCACCGCCATCGCCGCGACCAGGATCAGCGCGACGGCGCCCCACGGCGGCAAGGTCGCCGCGACATGCGCAAGCCAGGTCGCGAAAATCTGTGACGTGCCCGTCGTGCGTAACGAATCCGCCACCGGGATCAGGGCCCCGAGCATGATGAGGATCGGCCATTCGACATGCTCATACGCGTCCCGCACCGGCAGCGCCCCGGTCGCGATGACCAGCCCGGCGGCGGCGAAGAACGCGACCGCGACGGGGACGTACCCGCTCGCCGTCGCCGCCATCGCCACCGCGAGGATGATGATCGGCAACCAGCCGCTCCCCGACCGGCCGAGCCGGATGGAGCGCTCCGCGAGCGGCAGCGCGCCGAGATCACGGAGCCGTTCGGGGATCAGCGTCAGCGGACCTTGCAGCACGATGATATCGCCCGCCTCCAGCGCCGTCTCGCCCAGTTTCTTCGTCAGGCTCTTGCCGTGGCGCGACACGGCGATGAGGTTGACGCCGTATCGCTGTTGCAGCCGCATCCGGCCCGCCGTCTTGCCGATCAACATCGAATTGGTGCCGATCACCGCCTCGCTAACCCCGACATCGTCGTCCTTCCTGTCCTCCGGCACGTCGCGGTCCTTGCCCGCGAGATCGAGCTTGTCGCCGGCGATGACGCGTTCGAGCACGTCGGGCTCACCCTCCAGGATCAGCACGTCGTTCGCGCGCAGCGCGGTCGCCGCGCGCGGCACGGTGCGCTTGCCCGCGCGGACGAGGCCGGTGAGCTTGACCTCCTTG
>JALYTP010000279.1 GCA_030854225.1 Pseudomonadota bacterium | reverse complement strand
ACATCACCGAGAACCGGATGACCCCGGTGCTGAAATCGGGCGATATCCCCGGGGCGATGGAGATCGGCACCGACGCGCTCATCCAGCAACTGCGCGCCTCGCCCGAAGAGGCCAAGGCGCGCACCGACGCGGCGATCAAGACCTTCGACGCCACCCACCGCGCGCGGCAAAGCGGCGGCACGGGCATCCCCTTCGCGCTGATCTTCTGGCTGATCGTGTTCGTGTTCATCATGCTGTCGCGCTTTCGCGGCGGCGCGCGCGGGCGGCATTATGGCGGCAGCGGGATCGTCAACGCGATCCTGTGGGGGTCGTTGTTGAACGGCGGCGGCGGTGGCTGGGGCGGCGGCGGATCGTCCTGGGGCGGCGGATCGGACAGCAGCGGCGGCGGCTTTTCGGGCGGCGGCGGCGGATCGTTCGGGGGCGGCGGCGCCTCGGGCAGCTGGTGATGGTGGGCGTGCGACACCTGAGCGATACGGAACGCGACCGCGTGACCGCCGCCGTCACCGCAGCCGAGGCGGGCACCGACGGCGAGATCGTCACGATCGTGACCGAGCGATCCGATCCGTATCACGACGTCGCGCTGCATTATGCCGTGGCGGCGATGCTGTTCGCTGTGGCGGTGGTCGCGTTCGCGCCCGGGCTGCTCGATCTGCCGATCGGCTGGTTCGTCAGCGGGTGGAGCGGGCCGGCGATCGGCCATTTCCTCTTCGCGCTGATGATCGTCGAGGTGATCGTGTTCCTCGTCGTGCGGTACGCGCTCGCCTGGATGCCGCTGCGCCTCGCGCTGACTCCCGGGGCGACGCGCGCGCGGCGCGTGCGGCGGCGCGCGGTGCAATATTTCAAGGTCGGCGCGGAGCGGCGCACACAGGCGCGCGTCGGCATCCTGCTCTACCTGTCGCTCGGCGAGCGCATGGCGGAGATCGTCGCCGATGAAGGCATCGCCACCGCGGTTCCGCCCGAACGCTGGGGCGATGCGATGATCGCGCTCGTCGCCGAAGTACGCGAGGGCCGCGCGGGCGAGGGCATGGCGGCGGCGGTCGCGGCGATCGGCACGATCCTGTCCGAAGGCTTCCCCAAGACCAGCGCCGACACCAACGAACTGCCGGACCGGCTGATCGAGCTTTGATCGACCCCGATCCGCCCGAGGAGACGGTCTGGCAAGGCCGCTTCATCGCTGCGAGGAAACGCGGGCGGTGGGAATATGTCGGTCGCACGCGCGGGATCGGCGCGGCGGTGATCCTGGCGATCGACGGCGATCATGTCATCCTCGTCGAGCAGTACCGCGTCCCCCTCGGCCGGCGGTGCCTCGAACTGCCGGCGGGGCTCGTCGGCGACGAGGATGCCGGGGAGAGCGTCGAGACCGCCGCCGCGCGCGAGCTGGAGGAAGAAACGGGCTACCGCGCGGCGCGGATCGAGTCGCTGGGCGAATTCAATTCCTCGCCGGGGCTGGTCACCGAGGGATTCACGCTTGTGCGCGCGAGCGGGCTGGAAAGGATCGCCGAGGGCGGCGGGTCGGCGGACGAGAATATCGCCGTTCACCGCGTGCCGCTGCGCGACCTGCCGGCGTTCGTCGCGGCGAAACGGACGCAGGGCGTCGCGATCGACGTCAAGCTGCTGTTGCTGCTCGCCCCCTCGATCCTCGGCGAGGATTACCGGAAATTGTCGGCGTAAGCCTGTAATTTGAGCACGCGTTCCGGCGCCGCGGTCACGGTGAAGGCCAGCCCCTCGCGTTCGGCATAGGCGATTGCCGCGTCCCGTGTCGGGAAGCCGAGCCGGATCTGGTCGCGCGTGTCGCCGGAGCCCGCCCATCCGGTCAGCGGGTCGGGCTGCTTGGCCTCGGCAGGGGCGAATTCCAGCATCCAGCGATTGGTCCGCGCGCGGCCGGACTGCATGGCGTTCTTGGGGTGCTGGTAGATGCGGGCGGTCAACATGGCTTCCCTTTATCGTGCTTTATCGCGCCGCGCATCCGCGTTTTTCGTGCGCAGCGTCGGCACCGCGACGGCTGGGTTGTCGGGCCAGGGGTGGCGCGGATATCGCCCGCGCATTTCCTTCGCCAGCGCGCCCCAGCTGCCCGCCCAGAATCCGGGCAGATCGCGCGTCGTCTGGATCGGGCGGCCGGCGGGCGAGGTCAGGCTGAGCACCAGCGGCACGCTGCCGCCGCCGATCACCGGGTGCGCGGCGAGACCGAACAACGCCTGCGGGCGCAGATCGACACGCGGGCCGCCCTCCGCCGAATAGTCGATTGGGTGCGTCGATCCGGCGGGGCTGGCGAAATGCGCCGGGGCGAGCCGGTCGATCGCGCGCATCCCGTCCCAGCCGATGATGCTGCGCAATGCCTCGCCGAGCGCGCCGGCGTCGATCTGGTCGAGCCGCCGCTTGCCGGTGAGCAAGGGCGCGAGCCATTCGTCGGCGCGGGCGAGCAGCGCCTCGTCGTCCAGCGCGGCATCGTTGCCGCCATGCGCGGCGGCGAAGGCGGCGCGGGCGCGCAGGGCCTGCGCCGTGTCGGACCAGGGGAGGAACGCCAAACCGTGCTGGCGGACGCCGTCGAGCAGGGCGGCGGCGACCGCCACGGGGTCTGCCTGCGGATCGGGGCCGCTCGACAAGCGGATCGCCCCGAGGCGGCGCTCACGGATCGGCTGCACCCCGCCCGTCGCGGGATCGAAGCTGGCGCTACGACGCATCTCGATCCGGTCGGCGAACAGCGCCTCCACCGTGACGAGGTCGATCGCGGCGGCGGAGAGGATCCGCGCGCCCGCCGCCATGCCCTGCGTCTCGGCGACGGCGAGCCATTCGGCGCGTGCGAGCGGGGAGGCCGGATCGAGCCGGAACCCGCGCCCGCCCGCCGACACCCAGGTCTCGCCGGAGGCGTCGCGGCGTTTGGCGATGCGATCGGGGAAGGCGAGCGCGATGCAGGTCGCGACGTCGGTGCCATCCTGTGCGCCACGCGATGAAACGAGACCGGCCCAGCGCACCGCCAGCC
>JALYTP010000278.1 GCA_030854225.1 Pseudomonadota bacterium | reverse complement strand
GCTGAACAATGAGCGCCCGATCCGGCGTCTCGGCGTGACGCGGCGCCAGCTCCTCGAAGACCTCGATCGCCCGGCGCTCAAGCCCTTGCCCGCCGAGCCTTACGTGTTCGCCGAATGGCGCGCCCGCCGCGTCGGGATCGACTATCACGTCGATATCGACAAGCATTATTACAGCGTGCCGCATCGCTTTGCCCGCGCTGAGGTCGAGGTCCGGCTCACCGGCCGTACCGTCGAGATATTCGCCAAGGGCGAGCGGATCGCCGCGCATCTGCGATCGAGCGGCAACGGCAAACACACGACCGTGCAAGAACACATGCCCTCCAGCCACCGGCGTTACGCCAACTGGACGCTCGATCGCATCCGCAAAGACGCTGCCTTGATCGGCCCGTCGACGGTGGCGTTGTGCGACCTGATCCTGGAGCATCGTCCGCATCCCGAACAGGGCTTTCGGGCCTGCCTGGGAATCGTGCGGCTGGTCAAGCCGTTCGGCATGGCCAGGGTCGAGGCCGCTGCGACACGCGCGCTCGACATCGGCGCGCGAACCTACGGCTCAGTCAGATCGATCCTCGACAATAATTTGGACCGCCACGCCGACCGACCGCGCGGCCCGGACGGCGTGACGATCCTCCACCCCAATATCCGTGGCCCGCGCTATTACCATTGAGGAGATCACATGCTCACCCATCCCACCCTCGATCAGCTCAATCAGCTCGGGCTGTTCGGCATGGCCAAAGCCTTCGATGAAGTCGCCGCATCCGGCGACGCCGCCGCGCTTCCGCACCTTGATTGGCTTGCGCTGCTGCTCGACCGCGAGATGACCTATCGGCACGACAGAAAGATGACGGCCAGGCTCCGATATGCAAGGCTTCGTCACCAAGCGGCTGTCGAGGATGTCGATTACCGTACCACGCGCGGTCTCGACCGCGCGCTATTCCTGAAGCTCGCCGAGGGCCGTTGGATCGACGCCCACGATAACGTCATCCTGAGCGGCCCGACAGGCGTCGGCAAAAGTTGGCTTGCCTGCGCTCTCGGACACCGGGCTTGCCGTAACAACCGGTCCGTTCTCTATCAGCGCGTTCCCAAGCTCTTCGCCGATCTCGCGCTGGCGCGCGGCGACGGCCGTTATGCCCGTCTCCTGCGGGCGCTCGGCGGCGTACAGCTTCTCATCTTCGACGATTGGGGTCTCGAACCTCTCGATGCCGCTGCACGACATGATCTGCTGGAAATTCTCGAAGAACGCCATGGACGAAGATCCACGATCATCACCAGCCAGCTCCCGGTCGACAAATGGCACCATGTCATCGGCGATCCGACTTACGCCGACGCTATCCTCGACCGCCTCGTCCACAACGCCCACCGCATCGATCTCACTGGAGACAGCCTGCGCCGGACCCGCGAAAGGCCCGCCAAAAAAGATTGACCATCCACAACAAGCAATGGCACAACTTCAGCAGCCAGCGAGGCACGCGCCCTGGGCGACATCATGTCGGAATCCATGGGCGGCATCATTTCGGAATGCCCGGGCGACTTCATCGGAATCGGCATCTTGGCGATGAAGAATTATTCGCCGGGGCAATCCGATGGGTGTGTTGCTCGAAGCTGGGGGCTTCAGCACCTATGAAGCCGCGCGGTTCGCAGGCAAAGTTGCCTTAGGCCTCGCCCACGAATAAGTGAATCTGCGTTTATTGGCGGTTTCATCTGGTGGGATTCCGCTGCGGGCATGATGCTTGTAGCATATCCGTGTGATTGATGAATCGGCCATCCATCAGCGATTTGAGGCGCTCGATCCTTTGCTGGACGAACGCGGACGGCGGCGTTTTGTGGCAGCGGAGGCCTTGACGGCCGGTCACGGAGGCATCGTCGCAGTGTCGCGGGCCACTGGGGTAGCTCGCAGCACCATTGGGCGCGCGCTTGCGGAATTACGCAGTGGCGAGCAGCCTGATCCGGAACGGATCCGCAGGCCGGGTGGTGGACGCAAGCCGTTGATTACGACGGATCCGCGTCTTCTCGATGATCTGCGTTCACTGGTCGAGCCGGCAACGCGAGGTGATCCGCAATCGCCGATGTTGTGGACCTCGAAGAGCTTGCGCAAGCTTACCGAGGGCTTGGGCCGCATGGGTCACACGATCGGCCGCACCCTGGTCAGCAAGCTGCTGCACCAGCTCGACTATAGTTTGCAGGCCAACCGCAAGACGCGAGAGGGATCGAACCATATCGATCGCGACGCCCAATTCCACTACATCAACGATCGCGTCAAAGAGGCGCTTGCCTCCGGCAACCCGGCGATCTCCGTCGATACCAAAAAGAAGGAATTGGTTGGCGATTTCAAAAACGGCGGACGGGAATGGCGACCGAAGGGTTCACCCGAAGAAGTGCGCGTCCACGACTTCGTCATTCCCGAACTCGGGCGAGCCGTGCCCTATGGTATCTACGACATTGCCGGCAACACCGGCTGGGTCAGTGTCGGCATCGACCATGACACCGCGGCTTTCGCAACCAACGCCATCCGGAGCTGGTGGCAATCGATGGGCCATGAGCGCTATCCCGCGGTCAAAAGCCTGCTGATCACCGCTGATGGTGGTGGCAGCAACGGCTCGCGGGTACGGCTGTGGAAGCTGGAGCTGCAGAAGCTGGCCGACGAACTCGATATCCCGATCACCGTCTGTCACCTGCCGCCCGGCACCAGCAAGTGGAACAAGATCGAGCATCGCCTCTTCTCATTCATCACCAGCAACTGGCGGGGAAAGCCGCTGATCAGCCATCAGGCGATCGTGCAGCTCATCGGTGCGACAACTACCAAAGCCGGTCTCAAGGTCCGTTGCCAGCTCGACCCCATGACCTACCCTGCCGGTATCAAGGTCACCGACGACGAACTCGCTGCCGTCAACATCACCCGCCATGAATTCCACGGCGAATGGAATTATACAATCAGCCCAAAGGCCAGAGCCTTGCAGCGTTAGTTTGCGGACGACGCCTAAGGGGAATAT
>JALYTP010000277.1 GCA_030854225.1 Pseudomonadota bacterium | reverse complement strand
GCTGTATGCCCTGGACGAGGATCGGTTTCATGCCCGCACGCGCGCCGTAGATCGCGGCCGAAAGCCCGGCGGGCCCCGAACCGAGGATGAGCATGCGCGTCTTGTGAATGGTCATGATCGAGTCCGTTTGCAGCAGGCAACGGCATCTAGGGGGGACGGCCGCTTCTCGCAACGGTGGCTGAAGACTGCGTGACGGGCGGCAAGCTCGATCGGCAACGCCACCCGAATGGTAGCGGAGGAGGGACTTGAACCCCCGACCCCAGGATTATGATTCCCGTGCTCTAACCAGCTGAGCTACTCCGCCCCAAAAGGCATGTCTCGCCGATCGAGAGGCGGGCCTATACGGGCGCGAACGCGCGACGGTCAAGCGAACATGTGGCGCGACAGCGGCGCCCACGGCCCCCCACGATACCACCATGACGCCAGCCCCGCGATGGCGACCGGGCGCAGGCGGAAATCGGCCTCCAGCGCGCGTTGCAGCGTGCGCGCCTCGGGCGGCGGCACCTTGTTCTGCACCGTGACGTGCGGGCGCCACCCGCCCTGATCCTGCGGCGTCAGCATGCCGGCGAAGGCATCGGCCAGCCGCGCCCGAATCGCCGCCAGCGCCTCGCTCTCGATCCGGTATGCGACCCCGCCGCCAAGCGAGATCAGCCCGGCGATGCGGCCGACCGGCGCCCGCACACCGCGCGCCTCCCCCGCGAGCCGGTGCTTCACCTCGTCCTGGAGCGACGGCGGCAAATGATGGAACATCGTCAGATGGGCATCGAGCTGGTTGCGCTCCGGGGGAAAATGCGCACGTCGCAAGGCATCGAACCACGCCTGATCCGCCGCGCCGAACAGCGCCGTCACGATGATCGGCGCCGGCGGGGGCGCGGGTGCGCTCAAATTTCGACCTGGCTGCCCAGCTCGACCACACGGTTGGTGGGCAACCGGAAGAATTCCATCGCGCTTTCCGCGTTGCGCAGCATCCAGGCGAACAACCGCTCGCGCCAGATCATCATCCCCGGCTTGGCCGAGGGCAGCAACGTCTGTCGCGCGAGGAAGAAGCTGGTGTCCATCATGCGGAACTCGGCCCCGCACCGCGTGATGGTGGCGAGCGCGGCGGGGACGTCGGGTTCCTCCATGAAGCCGTATTTGATGACGAGCCGGTGGAATCCCTCGCTCAGATCGTCGAGGTGGCAACGCTCGTTCGCCGGCCAGAACGGCTGGTCGGCGATCTTCACCGTCAGCAGCATCACACGCTCGTGCAACACCTTGTTATGCTTGAGGTTATGCAGCAGCGCATGCGGCACGCCGTCGGCCGACGAGGTCATGAACACCGCCGTTCCCGGCACGCGCGTGGCGGCATTGGCCGCGGAATGGATGAACACCTTGATCGGCATCGCGCCCTCGCGCATGCGGTCGATCATCAGCTTGCGCCCCTTCGACCAGGTGGTCAGGAAAGTGAAGATGATGAAGCCGATCAGCAGTGGCACCCAGCCGCCCGACGGCACCTTGGTCAGGTTTGCGCCGAGATAGGCAAAATCGACGCAGAACAGCAGCACCAGCAACGGGATCGAAGCCCAGCGTGGCCAGTGCCACAGCCGCGACAACACCACGCCGAGCAGGCAGGTATCGATCGTCATGGCCCCCGTCACCGCGATGCCATAGGCCGAGGTGAGATTGGACGAGGTGCGGAAGAAGAGGACGAGGAGGAGCACCATCGTCATCAGCATCCAGTTTACCAGCGGAATGTAGATCTGCCCCGCTGTCGACGCGCTGGTATGGTCGATCCGCAGGCGCGGCATGAAGCCGAGCTGGATCGCCTGCTGCGTCACCGAGAAAGCGCCCGAAATCACCGCCTGCGACGCGATCACCGCCGCCATCGTCGCCAGGATGACAAGCGGCAGCTGGAGCCCGTCGGGCGCCAGCATGTAGAACGGGCTTTCCAGCGCGGGGTGCCCGACGCGGAACAGCAACGCCCCCTGCCCCATGTAATTCATCATCAGCGCGGGCAGCACGAAGACCAGCCACGACACGCGGATCGGGTTGCGCCCGAAATGCCCCATATCGGCGTAGAGCGCCTCCGCCCCCGTCACCGCCAGCACGACCGAGCCGAGCGCCAGGAACGAGCGCACCGGATCGAGCAGGAAGAATTCGACCGCATAATGCGGCGAGAACGCCCACAGGATATGCGGCGACTGCGCAATACTCATCACCCCGAGCGTGGCGATCACCGCGAAATAGACCAGCATGATCGGCCCGAAAAACAACCCGACGCGCGCCGTGCCGGTGCTCTGGATCGCGAACAGCGCGATCAGGATCACGACGGCGATCGGCACCACCAGCCCGGACAGCCCCGGCGCCGCGACGCCGAGCCCCTCCACCGCGCCGAGCACCGACACCGCCGGGGTGATCATGCTGTCGCCGTAGAACAGCGCCGTCGCGAACACGCCGAGGAGGATGATCCCCTTGGTCCAGCGCTTGTTCCTGGTCTTGCCCGAGACGAGCGCGAGCAGCGCCAAACTGCCGCCCTCTCCTTTATTGTCCGCGCGCATGATGATGGTGACGTATTTCAGCGTCACGACGATCATCATCGACCAGAACATCAGGCTGGTCACGCCCATGATGTGCGCCGGGTCGAGCGCCAGCTTGTGGTGCCCGGCAAAGGTTTCGCGAAACGCATAGAGCGGGCTGGTGCCGATATCGCCGAACACCACGCCGATCGCGCCGACCGCCAGCTTCAACAGGCCATCATGCGAATGATCGTGCGGCACCGATGGAGCGTCGGCACTCGCTGCGGTCGCGTCGGGAAGCCCCGTACTCACTGGGAATCGAATCCGATCAAAGGCTGCATGATGCGCTTAACGTGCGAACGCGCTTCAAGGCCCCCTTGCAGCGGTGGCGCCGTCTATCACGCACCACAAGGGCGGGCAACACGGCGACTCAACCGCCGAACAAGGCATCCGCCTCGCCGCGCGTCGGCACCGATCGCAGCACGAAACTGGACGAGATGGTGTTGACGCCGGGCAACCG
>JALYTP010000276.1 GCA_030854225.1 Pseudomonadota bacterium | reverse complement strand
ATCCGCGCGTGGTGGTCGTGCTGTTGCTGCTGTCGGTCGCGCTGGCGCTCAATTTCGCCGGGCTGTTCGAGATACCGACCCCCGCCTTCGTCAACAAAGCGGGCGGGGCGGGCGGCGCGTTCGCGACGGGTGCGCTCGCGGCGTTCATCGCGACGCCGTGCACCGGGCCGTTCATGGGGGTCGCGCTCGGTGCCGCGCTGGTGCTGCCGTGGTTCGCGGCGCTGGCGATCTTCGCCGGGTTGGGGATCGGCCTCGCGTTGCCGTTCCTGGCGCTCGGTTTCGTCCCCGCCTTGCGCAAGCGGCTACCAAAGCCGGGCGGATGGATGGCGACCTTCCGGCGCATCCTCAGCCTGCCGATGTGGCTCACCGCGCTCGCGCTCGCCTGGGTGGTGGGGCGGCAGGCGGGGGTCGACGGGATGACACTGGCGCTCGTCGCCGCACTGGCGCTGGCGCTCGTGCTGTGGATCGCGGGGCGACGACAGGCGCGCGGGCTTGGCTTCGGCTGGGGTTATGCGGTCGCGCTGGTGGTGATCGCCGCGCTCGGATCGGGGCTGACGGCACATGCGCGGACGGACCGGGCGGTTGCCGCGCCGGCATCGGGCGCCGAGCCATTCAGCGAAGCGCGGCTGGCGGCGTTGCGTACGCAGAACCGCCCGGTGTTCGCCTATTTCACCGCCGATTGGTGCTTGACGTGCAAGGTCAACGAAAAGGTCGCGATCGAGACCGAGGGAACCCGCGCCGCCTTCGCCAGGAAGAACGTCGCGGTGCTGGTCGGCGACTGGACGGACGGCGATCCGTCGCTCGGTCGCTTCATTCAGGCGCATAACCGTGCCGGGGTGCCGCTTTATCTGTACTACGCGCCCGGTGCGGCGGAGCCGACCGTGCTGCCGCAAGTCCTTACGCCATCCCTGCTGGAGAATCTTTGAATGTTGAAGCGTCTGTTGATCGCGGTCGTCGCGACGATCCTTGCAAGCGGCCCCGCCAGCGCAGCGAATCCGCCGGCGTGGAGCCAGCCGACCGCGCCGTTCAAGATCGCCGACGGGCTCTATTATGTCGGGACCGAGGGGCTCGCCTCCTATCTGCTCGTGACGCCCAAGGGGCTGATCCTGCTCGATGCCACGCTGGAGGAAAACGTCCCGGCGATCGAGGCGAGCATCAAGGCGCTCGGGTACAAATTATCCGACGTGAAGATCCTGCTCAACAGCCATGCGCATTTCGATCATGCTGGCGGGTTCGCCGCGCTGAAGCGCGATACCGGCGCGAAGCTCGAAGTGATGGCGCAGGACGCTTGGGCGATCGACCATGGCAAGCATTTCGGGGACCAGAATTACACCGGCACCTTTCCGCCGGCGAAGGTCGATATCGTGCTGCAGGATGGATCGAACGTCGCGCTGGGCGGGGTGACGATGCACGCCGTCCTAACGCCCGGGCATACCGCCGGGTGCACGACGTGGCAGACGACAATACGCACGGCGAAGGTGATTTTCCCGTGCAGCCTCAGCGTCGCGGGCAACGTGCTGGTCGGCAACAAGGCGTATCCGGGGATCGTCGATGATTATCGCAAGAGCTTCAAGCGGATGGCGGCGATGGACGCGGATATCGTGCTGCCCCCGCACCCCGAATTGGCCGATGTCCTGTCGCGCCGCGCCGCATCAAAGAATGATCGCGGGTTGATTGCCAAGATGGTCGCCGTGTCGAAGGCGGATTTCGATGCCGAGTTGACGAAGCAGGAGGCTGTCAAATAGCCTCCCCAAGGCTCGTTTCGCTTGCCGAGCATTGGGTAATTCGCCGCCACCCGGCGGCGCGCGGGATCAGGCGTCGATGGCCATCATCGCTTCATGCTCGCCGGGCGGAGAGAGGGTGATATTCTCGTCGTGAAGCAGCGACCAACCGGTCGGGCCGAGCACCTCGATCGGGCGATAGCGCGTCTTGTACGTCATGCGCGGCGAGCCCTTCACCCAGTAACCGAGATATACATAGGGCAACCCGGCGTTCCGTGCGCGCAGGATGTGATCCATGATGATCATGTTGCCGAGGCCGGGGCGGCTTTCATGCTCGGCGTCGAAGAAGCTGTAGATCAGCGACAGGCCGTCGACCTGCTGGTCGGTCAGGCAGGCGCCAACCAGGCGGCCGCGCACCCCGTTTTTGGGCGGCTCGCGATATTCGATCACGAACGAGGTGACGGGCGAATGCTCGACCATGTCGGCATAATCGCCCTCGTCCATCTCGGTCATCCCGCCGCCGGGGTGGCGCCGCGCGAGATAGCGGCGGAGCAACTGGTATTGCTCGTCGGTCGCCCAGGGGCGGCAGGCGGAAATGTCGAGATCTGCGTTGCGCTTCAACTGCTTGCGCTGGGTCGCGTTGGCGACGAATTCCTGCGCGACGACACGCACCGACACGCACGCGGTGCACCCCGCGCAACTGGGGCGATAGGCGACCGCCTGGCTACGCCGGAACCCGATCCGGCCCAGCGCATCGTTCAGCTCGCCGGCATGCGGCCCGCGCAGCTCGGTGAACACCTTGCGCTCCTGCCGGTCGGGCAGATACGGGCACGGCGCCGGGCTGGTCACGAAGAAACGCGGAAAACGAAAAGGCGCCGTCACAGCCGCTTTGATCCCTGTTGCCCGGCGGTCGCGCCGGCGTCTGGCGCGTTATGAATCGTGCGGGTCGTGATGAAAAGCGACTTTACCACGAATGAAAGTTAACGCGGCGCGATCGCCTTGGAAAGCCCCGCGCCGCGCGCGCCTCGACCGGCGCATTTCGGCCGGTCACGCCTGATCGACGGTGCGGCACTCATACCCCGCATCGTGCAACGCGGCGATCAGCCGGTCGAGATGCGCGCGGTCGCGGGTTTCGCATTCGATTTCGGCGATCAGGCCCTTCGCCGGCAGGCTCGTGAATACCCGCTGGTGATAGACCTCGAGGATATTGACCTGGAGCCGGTCGAACACACGAGCGACTTCGAACAGCTGCCCAGGGCGATCTTTGAGTCGGATCCGCAGCCGTGCCAGCCGTCCCG
>JALYTP010000025.1 GCA_030854225.1 Pseudomonadota bacterium | reverse complement strand
TCACCGCATTTGCTGAAATCGGAGTCAATCGTGATGTCAATGAAATCGGGTCGTAAACTCATTCTCGCCGCATTGTCGGCGAGTACGCTACTGGTTGCGGGTTGCGCGACCGAAACCGCCTATCGCCCCGCCGTGGGCCACGGCTTTGCGAGCGAGGGCTATAGCGATCGCCAGGTCGAGGCCAACCGCTTCGTCGTCACCTTCTCGGGCAACAGCTACACATCGCGCGACACGGTGGAGAAATACCTCCTCTACCGCGCGGCCGAGTTGACGCTCCAGCACGGCGACGATTATTTCATCATGGCCAATCGCGGCACCGATCAGCAGACGCGCACCTATTCGACCCCCGAATTCGGCGCCTATGGCGGGTGGGGCGGTTATTGGGGGCCGAGCTGGCGCTATTACGGGCGCGGGTTCGGCTGGCGCAGCTGGGACCCGTTCTTCGGCGATCCGTTCTGGGATCGCGGGGTCGATATCCAGACCGTGCAGAAATACGAGGCGACCGCCGAGATCATCGTCGGCAAGGGGCCGAAGCCCGCCGACAATGTGCGCGCGTTCGACGCGCATCAGGTGATCGACCATATCGGCCCATCGGTGGTGCTGCCCAAATAAGCGGCTGCACCTTAACAACGCAGATCGGCCCGCTCCCTCCCCCGGGCGCGGGCCGATTTTGCGTCACGCTACGCCCAGCGCGCCGTGGCAATGCTTGTACTTGCGCCCCGATCCGCACGGGCACGGCGCGTTGCGGCTGACCTTGCCCGCCCATTCGTCGGGATCCGATCCGAAATCCGATCCGTCGGGCATCGGGATCGACAGCGGCGCCAGCCGCGTGGTGATCGCGCCGGTGGTCGCCCCGTCGATATCGTTGGTGTTATCGATGCCGGTGAACGGGTCGAAATGCGTGGTGATGAAATCGGGCAGTTCGGGCAATTCCGGCGCCGGCTGCATCTCGAACCGGGCATAGGCGATGGTGCGCGTCACATCTTCGCGGATGCTGTCGAGCATGCGCTGGAACAGCCCGAACGCCTCCTGCTTGTATTCGTTGATCGGGGTCTTCTGCGCATAAGCGCGCAGATGAACGACCTGGCGCAGCGCATCGAGCGTGGAGAGATGCTCCTTCCAGTGATGATCGAGGTTCTGGAGCAGGATCGACTTCTCGATCTGCACCCAGGTCTCGCGTTCGAGCGCGGCGGCCTTTTGCGCCACCATCGTATCGGCGGCGTCCCGAACGCGCTGCTCGACCAGTTCGGGGTCGATCGATTCCTCCCCCAGCCAGTCGTCGATTGGCGGCTCGACACCCAGCATGTCGATGATCCGCGTCTTCATCCCCGCCACATCCCATTGCTCCGGATAGGAATTGGGCGGGCACGCTTCCCCGACGATCGAGTTGACGGTTTCCGCGCGCATGTCTTCCACCACATCGCCGACCGTTTCGGCATCCATGATATCGCTGCGCTGTTCATAGATCACCTTGCGCTGATCGTTCATCACGTCATCATATTCGACGACCTGCTTGCGGATGTCGTAATTGCGCGCCTCGACCTTCTTCTGCGCGGTTTCGATCGCCTTGGAGAGCCATTTGGACCCGATCGCCTCTCCGTCGCCGATGTTCGAGCGCATCATCTTGGCGAACATCGTGTCCGGCCCGAAGATGCGCAGCAGATCGTCGTCAAGGCTGAGGTAGAAACGCGACAGCCCCGGATCGCCCTGACGGCCCGAGCGCCCGCGTAGCTGATTGTCGATTCGCCGGCTTTCATGCCGCTCGGTGCCCAGCACGAACAGGCCGCCGGCGCCCAGCACCTCGGCCTTCTCGGCCTCGATTTCCACCTTGATCCGCTCGATCGCCACATCGCGCTCGGGCCCCTCGGGCATCTCGGCCAGTTCGTCATTGGTGCGGAATTCGAGGTTGCCGCCAAGCTGAATGTCGGTGCCGCGCCCGGCCATGTTGGTCGCGATCGTCACCGCCGATTTGCGGCCGGCCTGCGCCACGATATGCGCCTCCTGCTCGTGGAAGCGCGCGTTGAGCACCGAATGCTTGACGCCCTCGCTCGTCAGGAATTCGCTCAGCAATTCCGACTTCTCGATCGACACCGTACCGACCAGCACCGGCTGGCCCTTGCCGGCGTGGAACGCGATCTTCTTGGCGATCGCGGCGAATTTGTCTTTGGTATCCTTGTAGAATTCGTCCTGCTCGTCCTCGCGCTGGATCGGCACGTTGGTCGGGATGGTGACGACGTTCATCTTGTAGATGTCGTAGAATTCGGCCGCTTCGGTCGCCGCGGTGCCGGTCATCCCCGACAATTTAGGATACATACGGAAGTAATTCTGGAACGTGATCGAGGCCATCGTCTGGTTCTCGGCCTCGATATCGACGCCTTCCTTCGCCTCGACCGCCTGGTGCAGTCCGTCGGACCAGCGCCGCCCGTCCATCATGCGCCCGGTGAATTCGTCGATGATGATGACCTTGCCGTCCTTCACCAGATAATCGACGTCGCGCTTGAACATCATGTTCGCGCGCAGCGCCTGGTTGGTGTGATGGACGACCTGGGTGTTGACGAAATCGTACAGATTGTCGCCGTCGAGCAGCCCCGCCGCCTCGAGCATACGCTCGACCTTCTCGGTGCCGTCCTCGGTCAGGATGATCGATTTCTGCTTCTCGTCCTTCTCGTAATCCTCTTCGACCAATTGCCGCACCACCGCATCGACCTGCTTGTAGAGCTCGGTCTTGTCGTCGGTCGGGCCGGAGATGATGAGCGGCGTGCGCGCCTCGTCGATCAGGATCGAATCGACCT
The DNA here is from genome assembly GCA_030854225.1 of Pseudomonadota bacterium. GTDB lineage: Bacteria > Pseudomonadota > Alphaproteobacteria > Sphingomonadales > Sphingomonadaceae > Sphingomonas. The sequence continues at coordinate 7,650 of JALYTP010000025.1, read as the reverse complement.
CGTCGACGATCGCGAAACCGAACGGCCGCTGCACCATCTGCGCGCGATCATACTTCATGTTGTCGCGCAGGTAATCGAACCCGAATTCGTTGTTGGTGCCGTAGGTGATGTCCGAATGATAGGCGTCGCGGCGTTCCTGATCGGTCAGATCGGGGATGATGACGCCGACGCTCAGGCCGAGGAAGCGGTACACCTGCCCCATCCAGTCGGCATCGCGCTTGGCGAGATAATCATTGACCGTGACGACATGCACGCCGGTGCCGGGCAGCGCGTTGAGATAGGTCGCGAGCGTCGCCACGAGCGTCTTGCCCTCGCCGGTGCGCATCTCCGCGATCTCGCCGCGGTGGAGGACGATGCCGCCGATCATCTGCACGTCGTAATGCTGCTGACCAAGCACGCGTTTGGCCGCCTCGCGCACCGTGGCGAAGGCTTCGGGCAGCAGATCATCAAGGCTCTCGCCATTTGCCAGCCGCTCGCGGAAACGCGCCGTCTGATGCGCAAGGTCGTCATCGGTCATCCCGGACACAGCGGATTCGAACCCGCCGATTTTTCCGACGATCGAACCGAGCGATTTGACGTAGCGATCGTTGGACGATCCGAAGAGTGACTTGGCAAGTCCGCCGAGCATGGGGAATTCCTGAATTGAAAGGGTGCGCGCCTTCGCGAGGCGGCGCGGAAAGATCGAGGGCGAAAGGCGCGGGGAAAAGCCCGCGACCAGGCGTTACTCGCGCCGGCGGCCCTCATAGGCGGCGGGAAGGGCCGTCGCCGACATCAACGTGGCGAGGGGCGCACGCGCGACGTCGGCCAGACTGGCGAGGCGAACGACGGGGCGGCTGACCGCCTTGACCGCCGCCACAGCCGCAACCCGCGACACCGCCACGATGCTGCTGCTCGCGACCTGCCGTGGTTCGGCGACACGCGTTCCCGTAACCACGCCGGTGAGCGCGGAGAGGATCGCGGAGAGGAGCAGCAGGAACGGCATGATCGAAGCGCGATGTAGTGTGTCGGGGCGGATGCGTCTAGGCGGGGCGGTTGATCGGCGCGAAGTAGTGGGGTTCATGGATTGACGGTAATTTCCTGGGTGAAATGTCGTTTGATCACCCCGCCCACCGGCTTGCCGTCGCGAACCCAGTTGAATTCTGTCTGCGAGCCCACGGGAAACTGATCACAGGGCCCGATATCGCCTTCGGGCTTGGGGGTCAGCGTCCCGTTGCATGCCATGACCACCCCGCCTTCCGATACCGACAACGTTATATCCATCGTGAGATTGGGTGGCGGCGCCTTGCCGACATCCCGCGGTCCACTCGGAAGAATCCAGCGGACCGGCAATATGTAAGTTGAACTGATGGGATTTCCCTTATCGTCTCGCGCGGGGTCAAAAACCACTTTTTCGAGAGCAATCTCGCAGGTGCGTTGATCAAGCGAAGGCGCGCCGCTTGATTCCTGGACCGTGCACGCCATCACCTTCCCGCTCGAATCGATTGCAAGCCTTGTTACGACGCGCCCCTGCTGTTGAAGGCGGATCGCCTCCGCCGGATAGGAACCCGGCCCGAAAAACATCCCCGGATTGCCACGCAGGCCCGCAGATTTGGAAGATGCCGCAGCTTGCCCCGCGACAAGAACGCCGATCGCCCACACGACCGGCCAAACCGCGTTTCCCTGTTTCATCACCGCGCCCCCTTACTCGCATCATGGCGTTGATCACGCTGTGCGGCAATCACGATGTCGTGACGTAAAAAAATGGCCATTCGCCAGCCGCCAGCTTATGCCTAACGGCGCAATGGACACCTCCCCCCTCGCGCTCCCCTTCCCCGCCATTCCCTCGATCGTCGGTGTCACGCCGCGCATCGCACGCGCGCAGTATAAAGCGTGGGACCGGTGCGACCTGACGTTCGTGACGTTAGACGAAGCCACCGCGGTCGCCGGGGTGACGACGCAGAGCAAATGCCCGTCGCCCGAGGTCGAATGGTGCCGCGATGCGCTGGTGCTCGGCCGGGCGCGGGCGCTGGTCGTCAATGCGGGCAATTCCAATGCCTTTACGGGGCGGCGCGGTCGCGCGGCGGTGGAAGCGATCGCGGCGCGCGTCGCCGGGCATCTCGGGTGCCAGCCGTCGGACGTGTTCGTCGCCTCGACCGGGGTGATCGGGGTGCCGCTGCCGATCGACAGAGCGGAGGCCGGGCTCGACGCCGCCTTCGACGCGGCCCCCTGTTCGTGGGCAGACGCCGCCGCGACGATCATGACGACCGACACCTTCGCCAAGGGCGCGGTGACGAGCGCGGTCGTCGACGGGCGCACCGTCACGCTGGCCGGGATCATCAAGGGATCGGGGATGATCATGCCCGACATGGCGACGATGCTCGGCTTCGTGTTCACCGATGCAGCGGTCGAGCCGGCGTTCCTGCAAGCGGCACTGTCGGAGGCGAACCGCAAGACCTTTTCGTGCATCACGGTCGACAGCGACACCTCGACCAGCGACACCATGCTGGCCTTCGCGACGGGCCGAGCGGGGAACGTGGTGCTCGCAGATGACGACAGTGCCGGAGCCGACGCCTTTCGCGCGGCGCTCGCCGACCTCTGTCGCCAACTCGCCCTGCTCGTCGTGCGCGACGGCGAAGGCGCGCGCAAACTGATCGAGATCCAGGTGAGCGGCGCGGAAAGCGACGCGAGCGCGCACCGCATCGCGCTGTCGATCGCCAATTCACCGCTGGTGAAGACCGCGATCGCCGGCGAGGACGCCAATTGGGGCCGCGTCGTGATGGCGGTGGGCAAGGCGGGCGAGCCGGCCGAGCGCGACAAGCTGGCGATCCGTTTCGGCGACACGCAGGTGGCGGAGGCCGGACTGGCGGTCGAGGGCTATGACGAGGCGCCGGTCGCCGCGCACCTCAAGGGTCACGAGATCGAGATCGGCGTCGACCTCGGCCTGGGCGATGGCCGCGCGACCGTGTGGACGTGCGACCTGACGCACGGCTACATCACGATCAACGCGGATTATCGCAGCTAGGCGAGCTCGCCTTCCAGCCACGCCTTGATCCGGCCCTTGGGCTCGGCGCCGACCTTGGTGGCGGCAGGCGCGCCGTTCTTGAACAGGATCATCGTCGGGATACCGCGCACGCCGTATTTACCCGGCGCATCGGGGTTCTCGTCGATGTTGATCTTCGCGATCGTCACTTGCTCGCCCAGTTCCTCGGATATTTCCTCCAGGCTCGGACCGATCATCTTGCACGGCCCGCACCATTCGGCCCAGAAATCGACCAGGACGGGGCCTTCGGCGCTGATGACGTCGGCGTGGAAGCTGTCGTCGGTGATCTTCTTGGTGGCCATGACGCGAATCTCCTGATGTTACGTTGAACGTAGGGACGCGCGGGGCGGCGCTCAAGCCGCCGACTCGAAGCTTTACTGTGGTGAGGCCAAGCCCGGCTTGTGTGCCGCCAGCGTCTCGGGAGACAGCGTCAGCAGTACGGGGCCAGCGGTGTAGAGCAACGCGGCCTCGATCCGGCGACCGGGGAAGATCACGCCAAGGGCCCCGGCATAGGCCGCCATCTGGCGCAGATGGTAAGGCGGCACATCCGCGATCTCGCGCGGCACGCCGCTGCCGGTCTTGAAATCGATCACCACGACGCGGTCGGGGGTGACGAGCAACCGGTCGACCGTCCCCGAAACCACTGCGCCGCCCTCGACTACCGCCGCGATCGGCGCTTCGGCGATCGAACCGGGGCCGAACACATCGGCGAACCCGCTATCGCCAAGCACCCTCAGCACAGTATCGATGATCGCCGCGCGCTCTGGCTGGTCATCGACCTGCCCCGTATTCGCCAGCCAGCGATCCGCCGCACTCCGCCGCGCGTCGGGGGGCAGGTCGGGCAGGCGCTCGAACAAAGCGTGGATCAGCCGCCCGCGCTCGGCAGCGGCGCGCATCACGGGGTTCGGCGGCGGATCGACGACAGCATCTTCGCCCAGCGACGAAGGCGCGAGCGGGCGCGGCGGGCGTGCCTCTTGCGGCGCGGGTTCGTACGCCCAGGCGGGGAGCGGGGCCGCCCCCGCAGGCGCATCCCGCCGGGCACCTTTCGCCGCGACCGGCCGGGCAGGCCTGGTGCCGCGAAAAGCGCGCTGACCGAGCTCGTCCGCCGCCGTCCCCAGCGCGACCAGCGCGCGATCGGCCGCCGCGTACCAGCTGTCGGGCGGCGGTTCGCCCTTCGCCAGCGGCCCGAGCGAGCCGGCGATCACCAACTGTTCCTCGGCCCGCGTCGCGGCGACGTAGAACAACCGCCAATGCTCCTCCAGTTCGCGCTGCGCTGTCTCGTCGGCCAGGGCCTGCAATGCCAAACCGCGCTCGCCGGCGCGCGGCGAAAAGACCGGCAGCTTGTGGTCGAACCGGGCGGGCTGCCATTCCAGCGTGGAGCGCGGGCTCCGCGTCGGATCGACCGCGGCATCGGCCAGGATGACGAGCGGGGCCTGCAAGCCCTTCGCCCCGTGCGCCGTCATCACCCGCACCGCATCCAGCGGCGCCGACGGATCGCGCTTCACATCGACATCGCCGCGATCGAACCAGTCGAGAAAGCGCTGCAACGACGGTGAACCCAGCGCCTCGAACTGCAAGGCGGCGGTCAACAACTCCTCGATCGGGTCACGCGCCTCCTCGCCGAGCCGCGCGATCAACCGTCGCCTCGCGTCGAGCGGGCCGGAGAGAATGTGCTCGATGAACTGGTACGGCGTGGTGAAATCGGCACGGTTCAGCAGCGTGCGCAGCGTATCCACCACCGGGTCCTGCTCGCGCACCAGATGCTGCCACAGACTGCCGCCGTCACGCATCGCGGCCTGCATCAACCGCTCCTGATCCCAACCGACGATCGGCGAAACCAGCAGGCTCGCCAGCGCAAGGCTGTCCTCGGGCTGGAGCACGAAGCGGATGACGGCAAGCAGATCCTGCACTGCGAGAGGCGCGTTGAGGCTCAACCGGTCGACCCCCGCCACCGGCACGCCTTCGGCATAGAGCCGCGCGACGATCAGCGAGGCGAGTTCGCCGCGCCGCTTGACCAGGATCATAACGTCCTCGGGGCGCAGCGCCCGCCCCTTGCTGTCCAGCATCAGCGGCTGTGCGGGATCGAGCCACGCCTTGATCTGCCGCGCGATGCGGCGCGCCAGTTCACGCGTCGAATCGCCGATCCAGCCTTCCTCATCCTCCTCGCTGCCCCCCGCGATCACCAGTGGCCACAGCGTTACGCTGCCGGGGCCCTTCACCTCGCTCGCGTGCTGCTCGCGATCGGCGACATCGCCGAGCCCGGGGTCGGGTAACGTCGCGATCGCGGAATCGACGAATTCGAGGATCGGGCGGGTCGACCTGAACGAATGCGTCAATGAGAGGCGATCGAAACGCGTACCTTCGGCGGCATCGGCCAGCCCCCGGAAATGCAACTCCGCCGCCTGAAAAAACAGCGGATGGGTGCCCTGAAAGCCGAAGATCGCCTGTTTGAAATCGCCGACGGTGAACAAGGTGCGCACGCGCTCGCCATGCGCACCGGCGCCCGCGAAGAATTCGTCGGCGATGGCGCGCACGATCGCCCATTGCTCGGGGTTGGTGTCCTGCGCCTCGTCGATCAGCACATGCTCGGTCACCTGATCGAGCTTGTAGCGCACCCAATCGCCCATTCCCGGTTGGCGCAACAAGCCGAGCGTCGCGCGAATCAGATCGTCGAAATCGACCGCCCCGATGCGCCGCTTTGCGCGGGTATAGGCCAGCGCATAATCGCGCCCGACATCGAGCGCGGCCGCCAGCAGATCGGCATAGGTCGCCTGCGCGCGCAGCCCGATCAACGCGGCACAATGATCGTATAATCCCGTGGCGAGGCCAGCGTAATCATCGACCTGCGGCGCCTGACCCTTGCCGAACGAGCGCGGATCGCCGTCCGCTTTCGCCCAGACACGGTGAAGATCGGTCAGGGTCGCGACGCGTCCGGCGCCATCGCGGTCGAGCCACGCCGAGATGATCGCGGATCGCTCCAGCCCGCTTTTGGTGCCCCAAGTGGCGTTCATTCCCCCGATCGCGTCCAGCGCTTCATGGTCGAACGCATCATCCCCGCACCCGGCGAGGATCGCTGCTTCGACATCGCCTTCGGGCAAATCCAGCCGCCGCCGCACGAAATCACCGATGTCGGGCCACACCGGCAACCGCTCCATCCCCTCGGGATTGCGCGCGCAGGCAAGCAGGAAGGCCTCCGCCCCCTGCTCGCCCAGCCGCACGCTCAGCGCGCCGATCGACGCGACCGGGCGTGCGCGACCGTCCCGATCGGCATCGAGCAACAGGTCGGCCAGCGCCTCGCGGGCCAGCACGGCCTCCTCGCGCGCTTCGATCGGGCGGAAGCCGGGGACGAGCCCGGCCTCGATCGGGAAGGCCGCGAGCAAGCTCTGGCAGAAACTGTGGATGGTCTGGATGCGAATCCCGCCCCCCGGTGCATCGAGCACCTTGGCGAACAAGGTTCGCGCCTGGTCGATCCGCGCCTCGCCAAGATCCTCACCGAGCGCGTCGAGATCGCCGATCAGCTGCGCGCGCGGCATCCGCACCCATGCCGCCAGCCGATCGCTGATCCGAGCCGACATTTCCGCCGCGCCCGCCTTGGTGAAGGTAAGGCACAGGATCGCGCCGGGATCGACCCCGCGCAGCAGCAACCGGAATACCCGCGCCGCCAGCACCTGGGTCTTGCCGGTGCCCGCTGATGCGGACAGCCAGACGTGCGCATCGGGCGCGCTGGCCCGCGCCTGATTGCCCAGCAGCGTGGGAAGCGCGGTGCCGGCGTCAGTCACGCCCGTACCATTCGTCGAGCCGCATCAACTGATCATATTCGCCATAAGGCGCGTAGTCGGGTTTGAGCTTGGCGGTGAACGCCTCATCGCCGGTCAGCCAGCGCGCCGCCGCATCTTCGAAATGCGCCACCGCCAGCGCGACGAAATCATCCGGCGCGATCGGATCACGCCGCTGCGGATCGACCGGCGATTCGATATAGCCGAAGCCACCCGCCGCGCCGCGCCGCTTGCTCAGCGACCAATATTCGAACCCTCGCGCCTCGCCTGCGATCCCGGCGAACCCGCCGCGTTGGGCGATCAGCCCGAGCAGCCCCAATTGCAGGCTGAACCCCTCGCGCACGGCGGCGATGCTCGGCGGCTTGCCGGTCTTGTAATCCACCACCGCCAGCGCGCCGTCGGGCAACCGGTCGATTCGGTCGAACTTGCCCTTCAGCGTGACGCCGGCGATGGCGATCCGCCCGTCACGCTCGACGTCGAGCACGCGGCGCCCGGTCGCGCCCTGCGCGGTCATCTCGTCCGCGATCCAGCCGATCGCCTCCATCAGCCGGGGCTGCCACAATGCCCGCATCAACGGATGCGTGCGTCCATCGGTCAGCATCGCCGCGGCACGCGCGGGCAGCGCGGCGGGGTCGCAGGCATCGTCCTTCGCCCATTGCTCGAGGATCGTGTGCACCGCGGTGCCGCGCCACGCGGCGCTGGGATCGGCATCGACCGGATCGAGCGGGCTCAACCGCAGGATGCGCTTGGCGTAGAAGGCATAGGGATCGGCCTTCAACCGGTCGACATCGGTCACCGCGATCTGCGCCGGGCGGCGATCGATCGGCGGCACAGGCGCCGGGCGCGGCGCGGGCG
>JALYTP010000275.1 GCA_030854225.1 Pseudomonadota bacterium | reverse complement strand
AGCTTGCTGGCCGCACCGCCGGCGATCTCGTCCGCCGCGCGCCCGCGTTCGGCGAGCGCGGCGAGTTGCGCGCCAAGCTCGGCGATGCGCTCGCTCGCGGCGAGGCCGGTCGATTGCAGCGTCTCGTTCAACCCGGCGGTTTCGGCCTGCGCCTTGGGCAGCGAATTGAACAAGGTACTGAGGCTCGTGCTGGCGCGGTCCGCGGCATCGCCGATCGCGCCGCTGATCGAATCGAGGATCCGGGCCTCGGCGGTCATCTCGGTGGTGACGCCGCGCAGCCGTTCGGAGGCCGAATCGCCGAGCGTCGTCAACATCTGCGCCTGGTCGGCGAGCGATTGCCGTTCCTGCGCGATCCGCGACGACATGGCCGCGACCGCCCGTTCCAGGCTGGCCGATTCGGCGCGCATCGCACCGGCAATGTCACCGAAACGCCGCGCCTCGGTGCGGCTGGTGCGCAGCGCGAGGACCAGCAGGATGGCGATCAACGCGGGCGGAACGCAGAGCGCGGCGATGAATTCGACCAGCGCGACCGGCGCGAGCGTCATAAGGCTGGCGCGCGCCAGATAGAGCATGCCGCCGAGCCACCCCAGCGACACCAGCACGCCCAGCGTCGGCAGGAACCAGCGGCGTTTCGGCGGATCGACCTCGTCGTCCAGCTCGACGGCATAGTCGGGTAGCGCCGCCTCCGGCTGATCCAGCGGGGCTTCCTCGATCAGCAACAGATCGTCCTCGGCGGGCGCGCTGGCCATGCCGGGTCGAAGATCGATGATGCGCGAACCCCCGTTCATGGGGCCACGTTTACCACGTTTCTCGCCCGCGCATAGCGCTCGCGAAACCTTGCCTTAAGGCTCGTGGCGTAAGCGCCACAGTCATGGCTTATGATCCCGGTGCGATCGATGCGGCGCTGGCCGCGGCGGTAGGTGACGAACCCGCGCTGATCGCGGAACTGCGACTGGCGTTCGCGGAAGGGGTCGAGCGCGCCCTCGATTCGCTCGATACGGCGCGCGACGCGCAGGAATGGCGCGGCGCGGCGTGGCGGCTGAAGGGGCTAGCGGCGAGTTTCGGCGCGATACGGCTGATGGCGCTGGCGACCGAGGCGGCGGATGGCCCGGCGCTCGATGCCGCGATGCGTCGTCGCCTGCGCCGCGCGGCCGAACGCCTGTAACGCCTACGCGCCGACCGTTTCGAGGATGCCCTCGAACAGGCGCAGGCCGTCGGTGCCGCCATGCGCGGGTTCGATCTTGCGTTCGGGATGCGGCATCATGCCCAGCACATTGCCCGCATCGTTGAGGATGCCCGCAATCTGCCGCGCCGACCCGTTGACCGCCTCGGCATAGCGGAACACCACCCGGCCTTCGCCCTCCAGCCGGTCGAGCGTCGCCTCGTCGGCGGTGAAATTGCCGTCCTGATGCGCGACCGGAATGTGGATCGTCTCGTTCTGCGCATAGCGGCTGGTGAACTGGCTCTGCGCATTGGTGACGGTCAAGGCCACATCGCGCCCGATGAAATTCAGCCCGGCATTGCGCATCAGCGCGCCGGGCAGCATCCCCGCCTCGGTCAGCACCTGGAACCCGTTGCACACGCCCAGCACCGGCACCCCGCGCGCCGCCGCCTCGCCGACCGCGCGCATCACCGCCGACCGCCCCGACATCGCGCCCGAGCGCAGATAATCGCCATAGGAAAACCCGCCAGGCAGCGCGATCAGCCCCAATCCCTCGGGCAAATCGGTCTCCGCATGCCACACCATCGCCGGCGCGCGGCCCGTCACCCGTTCGAGCGCGACGGCGAGATCGCGGTCGCAGTTCGAGCCGGGAAAGACGATGACGGCGGTTTTCACGGCCGTTCCACGCGGTAATTCTCGATGACCGTATTGGCGAGCAGTTTGCGGCACATCTCGTCGATGCTCGCCTCGCTGGTGTCGTCGGCGACGTCGAGTTCGATCAGCTTGCCGGCGCGAACATCGTTGAGGCCGGAAAATCCCAGTCCCTCCAGCGCCTTGTGGATGGCCTTTCCCTGCGGATCGAGCACGCCGTTCTTGAGCGTGACGACGATGCGAAGCTTCATGGCCGATTCTCCGGGGCAGGGGATGCGCGCGCTATGGCCGGGGCGGGGGCCTGCCGCAACCCGCGTCGACACCCGACGCGGCTATTTGCCCCGGCGCTGTCGGTGGCTTTCGAGATCGAGCACCGCGCCATCCGCGCCTTCTGGCAGCAGGCCAAGCCGGCGCGCGACCTCCTGATACGCCTCGACCTCGCCGCCGAGATCGCGGCGGAACCGGTCCTTGTCCATCTTCTCGTTGGTTTCCATGTCCCACAACCGGCAGCCATCGGGGCTGATTTCATCGGCCAGGATGATCCGGCCGAAATCATTGTCCCAGATGCGCCCGAATTCGAGCTTGAAGTCCACGAGGCGGATGCCGACGCCGGCGAACAGTCCGCACAGGAAATCGTTCACCCGGATGGCGAGGTCGGCGATGTCGTGCATCTCCTCCTGGCTCGCCCAGCCGAACGCGGCGATATGCTCGTCGCTGATCATCGGATCGCCGAGCGCATCGTCCTTGTAATAATATTCGATGATCGTGCGCGGCAGCTTGGTGCCTTCCTCGATCCCGAGGCGCGTCGAGAGCGAGCCGGCGGCGATATTGCGCACGACCACCTCGATCGGCACGATCTCCACCTGGCGAATGAGTTGCTCGCGCATGTTGAGACGGCGAATGAAGTGCGTCGGCACCCCGATCATGTCGAGCAGGGTGAAGATATGTTCCGAAATACGGTTGTTGAGCACGCCCTTGCCGCTGATCGTGCCCTTCTTCTGGGCGTTGAACGCCGTCGCGTCGTCCTTGAAATACTGGATCAGCGTGCCGGGTTCGGGCCCTTCGTAAAGGATCTTGGCCTTGCCTTCGTAGATCTGGCGCCGGCGAGCCATGGCATACCCCTGAAATGATCGGCCCCGGCGGCGCGGACGAACCGCGCGAACGCCGGGGCTGGAATGCCCGACGCTATACGCAAAGCCGCGCCGGGGTGCAA
>JALYTP010000274.1 GCA_030854225.1 Pseudomonadota bacterium | reverse complement strand
CCGCGCGACCTCTTGCATCAGCGACAACGCACGATCGGTGCGACCCTGCTGTTCCGCCGCTGCCGCTGCGACGAAGAAGGCCGCGGGGTTTAGCGGATGAGCGACGGCGTCAGCTTGCGCGCGACGCAGCAACTCGACGGGATCGCGGGTGTCCCCAAGATCGCGCTTGATCACCTCCCGCACGCGCTCGTCGGGCGGCAAGGCGATCGCCGATGCGCCCAAGGCCGACCAGACGATCAACGGCAGCAGCGCGACGAGCAGGATCGTGGCGACGTACCGCGTTATCGAAGCAGGACGGCGAACGAACGCCGCCTTGCTCACTTCAGCAGCTCGATCTGGCGCTTGCTGTCCTCGGCGTCGTTTTCGCCGGCGCCGTAGGTATAGGCACCCTCGCCATACCCGTATCCATAGCCGTAACCCGCGCGCTTGGGATTGTATTTGTTGAGAATTGCCCCAAGCAGCCGCGTATTAGACGCTCGCAGCCGCGCCACGGTGTTGGCGGCGACCTGGCGCCGGATATTGGCGGTTTCGATGACCAGCACCGCGGCCTCGCACACCGAGCCGAGCAACGGCGCGTCGGCCAGGCCCAGCACCGGGGGGCCATCGACGATCACGAGATCGAAATATTGTGACACTTCGTCGAGAATGGCACGGAAACGCGTTGTCCCCAACAGTTCCGCGGGGTTCGGAACGCGCGGTCCGCTCGGCATCAGGAACAGGTTCGGAACCGACGTCTCGAGTACGTCGTTGGACGTGTTCTCGGCGCCCGACAGCAAATTGGTCAACCCCTCGCGAACGCGCTTCGGCACCTTGAACGCCGGCTTACGCAGATCGGCATCGATCACAAGCACGCGCTTGCCCAGACGCGCGAAACTCACCGCCAGCGCAAGTACCGTGCTGCTCTTGCCTTCGCCGGCGCGCGAACTGGACACCAGCAAGGTCTTGGGGACGCCGTGGCCGGTCGCGAATTGCAACGCCGCGCGGATCGAATAATAGGCTTCCGTCACTTCCGAACGTGGATCGGCCAGCGACGAATCGATCGTTTCGCCAGGCTTGCCGACCGGCACGACGCCCAGGGCGGCGAGCCCCAATTTACTGGTTATATCGTCAGGCGTCTTGATCGTATCGTCGATGAATTCGATCAGGAATGCGACGCCGAAACCGCCCAGCGCGCCAGCCAGAAGGCCGATCATCACGTTGAACAGGATGTTGGGCGACACCGGGCTGGTCGGCACCTTGGGGCGGTCGACGATCGACACCAGGTTCTCGCCCACGCCGGCGGCGACACCCACCTCCTTAAATCGTTGCAGCAACGCATCGTAAAGGGCGCGATTGGTGTCCACCTCACGCTGGAGGATGGTATAGTTGATGCTGCGATCGCGCAGATTGAGCACCGAGGCGCGGAGCTGCGTGACGCGCGCCTGAAGTGCATTCTCGCGCTGAACGGCCGCCGCAAAGTCGGATTTCACCGCGCCACCGACATCCGATTTGGCGCCCGCGATCGCGCGGGTCAGCGAATCGATCCGTGCGCGCAGCGCCACCATCGCGGGCAATTGCGGGAGGAACGTGCTCAACTTGTCCTGATAATCGGCTTGCGCCTGCGCGCGCTGCGCCTCCAGCGTCTGCACCGTCTGATTGGTCATCATGTCGGTGCTCAAGCCGTTTCGCGCGGACTCGCGGTATTTTGCCTCCGCCGCGATCCGGTCGGTATGCGCCTGAATCAGGGCCGCGTTCACCGCGACAAGCGAATCCGCGTCGAGCGAGGACTGCCCGCTGCCGTCCTTGCCGGTGTTCAGATCGATGATGCCCTGTTGCTGGGCATATTGCACTAGCGCGCGCTCTGATTGTTCGAGCTTCGTCTTGGTGGTCGCCAGTCGCTGCTGAAGAAACGTGCGCGCATAGGCCGTGGCATCGAACCGGCGTTCCAGATTGCTGGCGATGAACTCGTCGGCAACGCTGCTGGCGACCGCGGCCGCGATCGCGGGATGCGGGCTGGTGAACCCTATATCGACCAATTGGCTGTCACGAATCGGATCGATTTTCAGGCTGTTCTTGACCTTGCTCGTCGCGGCCGTCCGACGGGCATCGATTGTTCCGGACTGCGAGACGAATTGCGCATTGGTGGCCAGATGCTGTGCGTCGACGACCCGCGCGGCGAGCGATTCGCTCTGCAACAGGCCGTATTGCGTCGCAAAGAACTTGCTGTTGTTGATCATCAACGGCTGGCTGTCGGTGCCGACCTTCGTCGCCTGATTCTCATCCGGGTTGATCTCGATCGTTGTCGTCGCTGTGTAGAGCGGTGTGACGAGAAGCGAGAAAAGCAGCGCAAGGACCGGCCCCGCGACCAGCGCCGACGCGATCAGGATCCGCCACTTCAAGATGATGCGGATGATCTCGTTCGGGTTGAAACCGGCCGCCTGTGCGGGAGCAAGCGCGGGAGAATTGGTGTTGCCGGCAGCATATTCCACCAGCCCCGACCGCGAGTTCGCGGCCGGCGGGGTGGCGGCATCACCCGCGGTCATGGGGCTGTCACGATCGCTCACGAGCGAAAACTCCCGAAATCAAAATGGCCTGAACAAGGCGATGAGGGGAAGCGTCTGGAGGATGCTCTGGAACTTCGCCTTCGCTCCCGAGCCGTCCACGACGACGATATCGTTACCGAAAATTTCGGGGTCCGGCGCCTGCGCCCGACGAATCGATTGCAAATCGAACGCGGCGGCGTTGCGGACACCGGAGATCGTGCGGAACACGACGACCCGGCGCGGATTGGCCTCCGGCGAGGTGCCGTGCGCGAGTGCCACCGCCTTGATCAAAGTCGTACCCGGCACGACCGGAAAGACCCCCGGATTCTGCACCGCGCCCTCGACGGTGATCGTCTGCGCATTGGTCTGCTTGATCACCACTTCGACATCGGGCTGGCGGACGTATTTCGCCGCCAGCTGCGCGGCGATTTCCTTGGCGAATTGATCGGGCGTCTTGCCTTCGGCGTGCAACGTTCCGAGCAGCGGCAGGACGACGTTGCCGGC
>JALYTP010000024.1 GCA_030854225.1 Pseudomonadota bacterium | reverse complement strand
GTGCCGACACCGCCCCCGCGTCCAGACCGCGCTGAGCAACGGCACCAGATCGCGTGGGCGGAGCACCACATCGCACGCATCGCAGTGCGACCGTCCGTGGAGCACGGATCGCCCCTGCGGCCAGCGGATCACCAATGTCGCGAGGAAGCTGCCGACGATCGCCCCGGCCACTCCCAGCGCGAGCGGCCAGGCCAGCGCCTCACCCACCGGGCGCCTCGCGCACCAGATAGCGATAGACCCCGAACAGATCGATCGCGAACAGCACCAGGTTCTGCGTGCCCAGCGCCCAATCCCTGGTCAGCGCCGCGCCCGCGATCCACAACGCCGCCGATCCGACGAACAACACGAACCCCCAACCGGTCACGCGCCGCCCCGAATCGAGCGACACCATCAAGGCGGCGACGATACCGCTGCCCGTGGCCAGCCATTTGAGCGCGTTGATCCAGAAATCATGCATCGCGACGTGGATACGACGACGACGCCCTGCCGTCATGCCGATAAAATATGCTCCGTCGCACGATGAGTCCTCGCTTCTGCTTTCCGTATACGTTAAGTGTGCGCGGCATGACCACGCCAGAGTTCGCCGTCCACCGCTTTCCCGTTCGGATCGATATCACCGACATCGATTTCATGGGGCACGTCAACAATGCGAGCTATTTGAAATGGGTGCAGGATGCGGTGGTGAGCCACTGGCAGCGCTTCGCGCCCGCTGAGGCGCTGGCGACGCACGCCTGGGTCGCGCTCAAGCACGAGATCACCTATCGCAAGCCGACCTTCCTCGACGACGACGTGATCGCCACCGTGCTACTCGAAAAAGTGCAGGGCGCGCGGGCTTTCTACGAGACGATCATCCGTCGGGGCGAGGATGTGCTGGCCGAGGTGAAGTCGAGCTGGTGCTGCCTCGATGCCGAGACGCTGCGCCCGGCCCGGTTGGCGCGCGACGTGATCGAGCGTTTTTTCAAGCGGTAAAACTGGCGTGGGTCGGCACGCCATCGCTGCGGTGCGGCGAATTGTAATCGGCCGCGCGAAAGCCTAGATCGCGCCCAGCCATTCTCGCGCCGGAGCCTGCCCCATGTCCGCCGATCCGATCGTCATTCTGTCTTATGCCCGCACCCCGATGGGCAGCTTTCAGGGCGCGTTCGGCGGGGTCGCGGCGACCGAATTGGGTGCAGCGGCGGTCGGCGCGGCGGTCGAGCGCGCCGGGCTGTCGGGCGAGGCGATCGAGAAAATCTATATGGGCTGCGTGCTGGCCGCCGGGCTCGGCCAGGCCCCCGCGCGCCAGGCGGCGCTCAAGGCCGGGCTGCCCGACCATATCGAGGCAACGACCGTCAACAAGATGTGCGGATCGGGCATGCAGGCGGCGATCATGGCCGCCGATGCGCTCGCCGCCGGCTCCGCCGGCATGATCGTCGCGGGCGGAATGGAGAGCATGACCGGCGCGCCCTACCTCTCGATGCGCCACCGCGCCGGCGCGCGGATCGGCCACGATGTACTCAAGGATCACATGTATCTCGACGGGCTGGAGGACGCCTATGAGCCGGGCCGCCTGATGGGCAGCTTCGCCGAGGAAACCGCCGCGCATTACCAGTTCACGCGCGAGGCGCAGGACAATTACGCCATCGCCAGCCTGGAGCGCGCGCAAAAGGCCCAGCGCTCGGGCGGGTTCGACCGCGAGATCACCCCGGTCGAGGTGAAGAGCCGCAAGGGCGTCGAGACGGTCAGCCAGGACGAGCAGCCGCAAAAGGGAGATCCGGCCAAGATTCCGACGTTGAAGCCCGCTTTCTCGAAGGACGGGACGATCACCGCCGCCAACGCCTCGTCGATCTCGGACGGCGCCGCCGCGCTCGTCATGACGCGCGCCAGCATCGCGGAGAAGCTGGGCCTCGATCCGGTGGCGCGCGTGGTGTCCTACGCCGCGCACGCCCACGCGCCCGCCGTGTTCACCACAGCGCCGGTGTTCGCGATGAAGAAGGCCTTGGAAAAAGCCGGCTGGTCGACCGGCGACGTCGACCTGTTCGAGGTGAACGAGGCCTTCGCCTGCGTCGCGATGATCGCGATGCACGATCTCGGGCTGGCGCACGACGTGGTCAACGTCAACGGCGGTGCCTGCGCGCTCGGCCATCCGATCGGCGCGTCCGGCGCGCGGATCATGGCGACGATGCTAGCCGCGTTGCAGAATTCGGGACAGCGGCGCGGGCTCGCCTCGCTGTGCATCGGCGGCGGTGAGGCGACCGCGATGGCGGTGGAACTACTCCACTAGAGCGGGCCGCTCAGGGGATTTCCTCGCCCGGTTCGATGCCCCATAGCCGGTCGGCCTCGACGAACCCGCTCTGACCGTGCACGTCGAACCAGCACCAGCCCCGCGCGCATTTGCTCAACCGTCCGACGACCCCCGGCGCCGCGCGCCACAGCACCCGCGCATCGGAGCGTGGCGCCTCGCGCATCTCGATCACTTGCCCCATCACCATCCCGCTGCGTTGCTCGCCGATCAGCGACGCCAGCATCCAGCCTTGCGTGCCCGCCGGATCCTCGATCTTGTACCATTGGCCGTGGGCGTAGGTATCGATCACCCTCACCGGCAGATCGGCGCGGCGGTAGAGCCAGCTCGCCGGATAGGTCTTGCCCGGGCCGGTGCGCATCCGCGCCTTGCTCGCCGCGATGGACGCGAAATAGGGCGGCTTTTTCTGCACCAGCGCGGCCATCGCCGGGGAAAGTGCCGATACGATCAGCCCGATCCCCGCCACCATCAACCATATCGTGCCGCGCTTCTGCATCGCCTGCCCTTTGTTCGCTGCTCGCGCACACCCTATCGCGACGGACCCGAGCCCATCAACCACCGTTGACGCCGAGCCCGCGCTTCGCCAAGCCCGAAAGGTGCCCGAAATGAGACGCAGCTCGACTCCCGCCGTGATCGTCACGCGCGAACTGCCCGATGCGGTGATGGACCGCATGGAGCAATTGTTCGACACGTCGAGCAACCGCGACGACCGCGTGATGGACCGCGATGCGCTAATGGCGGCGATGGCGCGGTGCGACGTCCTGGTGCCAACCGTTACCGACGAGATCGACGAGGCGTTGATCGAAGCGGCGGGCGACCGGCTGAAACTGATCGCCAATTTCGGCGCCGGCGTGAACCATATCGACCTGAAGGCGGCGCGTGCGCGCGGCATCATCGTCACCAACACGCCCGGCGTGCTGACCGAGGATACCGCCGACATGACGATGGCGCTCATCGTCTCGGTGCCCCGGCGCTTGGCCGAGGGCGAGAAGCTGGTGCGGTCGGGGCAATGGAAGGGATGGTCGCCCGGCGGGATGCTCGGCCACCGTATCGGCGGCAAGGCGCTGGGCATCGTCGGCATGGGGCGGATCGGCCAGGCGGTCGCGCTGCGGGCGCGCGCCTTCGGCCTGTCGATCCATTATCACAACCGTCAGCGCCTGCCCGCCGTGCTCGAGGCGCAGCTGGCCGCGACGTGGTATGACGATCTCGACTCCATGCTGGCGGCGGTCGACATCCTGACGATCCATACCCCGCGCAATCCGGACAGCGACCATCTCATCGACGCGCGCCGCATCGCGCTGCTGCGCTGCCACGTCTATCTCATCAACACCTCGCGCGGCGGGATCGTCGACGAAGAGGCGATGATCGCCGCGCTGGAGACGGGCAAGCTTGCCGGCGCGGGGCTCGACGTGTGGGAGCACGAGCCGGCGATCGATCCGCGCCTGCTCGCCCTGTCCAACGTCGTGATGACCCCGCATATGGGGTCGGCGACCTATGAAGGCCGCGTCGCGACCGGCGAGAAGGTGATCGCCAACATCCGCATGTGGGCCGACGGGCACCGACCGCCCGATCAGGTGCTGGAGGGGTGGGTCTAGGCCGGCAGGGTCAGCGCGCGCACCATCGCCCGCGCGATCGGCTGATCGAAGCGACACCCGACAAAGCCTGCGTCGCACCAAACCACCGTCGCCGCGATCGGCGTACCGCCGGCAAGCCGCAGCCAGACGCGTTCGCCCTCGGGATGGGCCTCGGTCGACGCGACGCGGCAACCGTAGATCGACAGATCGTGCAGATGCGCCACGATCGCGGTCGCGCCGAGGCGGCGCACGGTGGTGCGCGTCACCGCAACCAGATGCCGCGCCTCACTGCGCTGCTCGATCAGCGCCGGCGCGACGCTGCGATATTGCGATAATCTGGTCGCCATGATCCCCCGCCCCGCGCAATCTGCCCGAAAAAGGTCAAGGGAGGCTTAAGGCGCGTGCGGCGATCAATCGCCGGTGAGGATGCGGTCCACGAGCTGCTTCACCGTGGGGACGAAGCCGTTGGAATAGAACGGATCGCGCTTGAACTGATAGGCACCGTGCCCGGCGAACATCAGGTTTTCCTCCACCGGGCCACCATGCGCGATATCCTGCAACGTCTTCTGGATGCAGAAACTGCGCGGATCGGCGAGGCGGCCGGTCGAATTGGTGTCGGTATCGGCCCAGGAAGAAAAAGCGCACTGGCTGAGACAGCCCATGCAATCGGCCTGATCCTTGCGGATGGCGGTCTTTTCCTCCTGCGTGACGAACACCAGGGTATTGTCCGGCGTCTTGAGCGCATCGGTGAAACCATGCCCGAACCATTCGCGCGCGCGCAGCAGATCGTTGCGCGTTACCCAGAAATTGCGCCCCTTCACCCCTACATCGAGTTGGAAAGTATGGTCGCCAGCCTCTTGCAATGAAAAGGGAATCTGACGCTCTGACCGCGCTTCGAGATGGCGGAGAAAGGGATTGCGCACCGCGCTCGAATAGAACCCCGTCGGCGAGAAACGATGGAGCAACACCTCGCCTTCCGCGATATTGGTCAGCCGCGCCTTCCACGCCTCGGGGATCGGGCTTTCCCGCGTCAGCAGCGGCCGCGTGCCGAACTGGAAGACGATGCTGCCCAGCTCGGGATTGTCGATCCAATCGTTCCAGTCGCGCAGATACCACACGCCCCCGGCCATCACGATCGGCACGTCATCCGAAATCCCGCCCTCGCGCATCGTCTCGCGCAATTCCTTCACGCGCGGATACGGATCCTGCGGCTTGAGCGGGTCTTCCGCGTTCGACAGGCCGTTATGCCCGCCGGCAAGCCACGGATCCTCATAGACCACCGCGCCGAGCAGTTCCGACACCTTCGAATAAGCGCGTTTCCACAGCGCGCGGAATGCGCGGCCGGAGCTGACGATCGGCAGGTAACGGACGTTATACTGTGCCGCGATCTCGCTGAGCTTGTACGGCATCCCCGCGCCGCAGGTGACGCCCGCGACCAGCCCGCGCGTACGTTCCAGCACACCGTGCAGCACACGCTGCGCACCGCCCATCTCCCACAGCACGTTGATGTTGATCGCGCCCTTGCCCCCGGCAATGTCGAACGCGCGCTTCACCTGCTGCACCGCGCCTTCGATGGCGTATTCGACCAGTTCCTCGTGGCGTTCGCGCCGGGTGAGCGCGCGGTAGATTTGCGGGATGATCTTGCCGTCGGGATCGTAGCTGTCGGCGTTGACCGCCGATACGGTGCCGATGCCCCCCGCCGCCGCCCAGGCCCCCGCGCTGGCATGGTTGGTGGCAGCCACGCCTTTCCCCCCCTCGACCAGCGGCCAGACCTCGCGGCCGTTGTAAAGGATGGGCTTCAGACCTTTGAACACTGCATGGCTCCGTCAGAGATACGGCCGATATAACGCGTGGATGCCAAGAGGCGAGCAATTTGACTCAGCCGAACACCCCCGGCCGGCCCAGCGCATCGGCATAAAGCGCGGCATAGCGCGCGATCATCGCCGTCTCGCCATAATCCGCCACCGCCTTCGCGCGGTTCTGCGCACCAATCCACGCGCGACCCTCGGCATGCCCGGCCGCCAGCGCCTGCAACGAGTCGCGCAGATGCACCTCGTGCCGGTCGGCGGGAATGTAGGGCAGATTGGCGGCCGCCACCATCTCCTTGATGTCGCCCACCGCGGGCGCCGCGATGGGGAGCCCGGCGGCCATGCCCTCGATCACCGAGATCGGGAATTGCTCGCTCTTCGACGATAGCGCCAGCACGTCGAACAGCCCGACATACCGGTGCGGATCGGGCAGGAAGCCGGGCAGATGCACGCGGTCGGCGATACCCATCAATTCTGCGGTCGCCGCGATCGCCGCGCGCTCCGGCCCCTCGCCGACGATCACCAGCCGCGCGCGGCCCGGCATCCCGCCCACCGCGCGGACCAGCACCGGCAGATCCTTCACCTCGCGCAAACCCGCAATCGCGCCGACGACGAACTCGCCGGGTTTGCGCTTGAACCCCGGAATGGCATTCGCATCGGGCTTCTTCGCGTACAGCGCGGTATCGATGCCGTTATAGATACGGTGGACGCGCGACGCTGGTTGTCCCCATGCCCGCCGCGCGATCACCTCCAGCAGGTGCGACGGCACCGCCAGCGCATGCGCCGCGCCGAGCGCGAAGCGGCGGTAATAATTGCGCTGCGGCTTCAGCCGGGTGGCCTCGTCGCTGTTGAAGCCGTCCTCGTGGTGCACCACCGGCGGCATGTTCTTGGGAAAGACGCGCCGCGCCATCACCCCGTCGATCGCGCCCCAATTGTAGGTCAGCACCAGATCGAACCGCCGCATGAAGCGCGCGATCGCCTCGAACCGGGCGACCGACAGCCCCCCGGTCAGCGGCGGGGCGTCCTGTGCGATTTCGTAGCGGATTCCGCGCGCGATGGCGTCGCGCGCGCCGAGCTGATGGGGCATCGCCGAGACGATCGTGTGCCGCGCCGCATCGCCGAACGCGTTCATCAGCCGCACCGCGCGCGCTTCCTTGCCGCCCAGCGCGAAGGTCGAATGCAAGTGCAGGATATGGATCGGATGAGCCACGATTGGGTGCTTAGCGGCGATTTCGGCTGCCGTCAGCCCGGATGCTCGTCCCAAGCCGGTGCGGAATTCGCGACGACGACAAGGCGCCGATGCTAAGCGAACGCCGTCTTCGGCACATGCGTGATGCGACACGCCAGATCCGCCTCGCCGCTCGTGACGATATAGTGATCGCCGCCATCGACCAGCCCCGTCGTGAAGACGATATTGTCGAGGTACATCCGATCGGCGAGCGGCTCGGTCAGCGCGGGTGACGGCGCGATCAGCGGATCGTGGTTCGTGGCGATCACGATCGAGGGATCGTCGCGATCGAGCAGCGACCAGTAAGTCCGGTAGATACCCACCTTCCGCCCCGATTCGACCCCGTGCCACAGGCTGAGCCAGCCGCGCTCGGTCAGCACCGGGGGTGCGCCGCCGCCCATCCGAGCGGTCGCCGCGGTGGCGGCATGCGGGCGCAGGCCGGGCCTGTCGCACGGTTTCCAGTGCAGCGCGTCGGGTGAGCTGGCGAGCTGGATCGCCGGGCCCGCGCGCCATTCGCTGTTCGGTGGGTAGGTGAAATAATTGTCCCCCAGCGGCCGGGTCTGTGCCCAATATCGTCCGCCGATCAGCCCTTCGAAGATCAGCATGTCCTTGTTCTGATGATCGAGCACGATCCCTTCGAGCGTCCAGTCCGCCGCGTCGGGCGAGGTGTAGAGCGTGGTGCAGTGCCGCTCAGGGCTGACCGAGCAGGTCGTCATCAGCCAGCGTTCGCCGACACGCGCGATCCGCGCATCCTCGATACCGTAGCATTGATACGACGCGCGCGGGGCGATCGCGCGGTCGTAATGCACCGCGACGACAGCGGCGCCGTCGGGCGTAAGCTCGACCGGCAACAACCATGACAACGAGGTCAGCCCGAACACCTTCCACCCCTCATCTGGCACCGCGAACGTGCGCGGATCGCCGACGTCCACCTCGCCCAGCGGCCACGCGTCGAGGTGATACGCGTCGTCCGCCCAGCGAATCGCATGGATATGCCCGTCGCTGATCGGCTGGCGCAGCGCCTCGGCGATCCGCACCATCAGCAGCAGATTGCCATTGGGCAGCCGCGTCATCCCGGGATTGAACGCGCCCAGCACATAGGTTTCGGCGTCCAGCTTGCCGGCCAGCGGTGAACGCGCGAGATCGACGTCGCGCGGGGTGAAGATCAGATGGTCGGTGGTGAAGGCCATGCCGGACATAGACGCGTTCACGTCGCCACGGGTTCCCGCGCGACCCGATCGAGCAACCGGTCGATCGCCGCGATCGCCTGCGGCTCGTCGAGCGTCGGGGTATGCCCCACGCCCGCAACGGTGACGAGATCGACCGGCCCGAGCATCTTCTTCATCCGCGCCGCCGTCTTGGCCGAGAGTACGTCGGACGTGGCGCCGCGCAGGACGAGCGTCGGCACGCCCTTCAGCGCGGCGAGCGCCTGCCACATATCCGGGCCCTGCTCGCCGCCCGGCGCGCGGAACGGCTCGGCGATCTTCATGTCGTAATCGAGCACGATCCGCCCCGAACTGTTGAGCCGGTATAACCGCTTCGCCATCGCCAGCCAGCCGGCTATCTCCCAATCGGGATAGACGTGCGCGTTGCCATCGGCGACCGCGCGCGCGGCGTGCAGCCAGGTCGGCCAGGTCTGCGATCGTCCGACATAGGAGCGGATGCGCGACAACCCTGCCGGATCGATCTCGGGGCCGACATCGTTGAGGAGCGCGCCGACGATCCGCCCCCTCCCCCCTTCAGCACCACGGTGGGCCAGCAGCATCGTCACGATGCCGCCCAGCGACGTGCCGAACGCCACGTAGTGTTCGATACCGAGTTCGGCGATCAGCCCGGCAACATCCCCGGCATAGGTCGCGGGGACGTAACTCATCGGATCCTTGGCGAAATAACTCTTGCCGCGTCCGCGAAAATCGATCGCGATCACGCGCCAGTCGCCCGCCAGCCGCTCGGCCACGCTTTCGTAATCGCGCGCATTTCTCGTCAGCCCAGCGAGGCACAGGATCGGCGGGCGATCCGCGCGACCGGCATAGTCGCGGTAATGCAGCCGCAACCCGTCGGCCGATTCCCAATATCCGTCTTCGTATCGCGACATGGTTGCGCCCCGCGGCTGCCCGCCCCCATATTGCGGGATGCGAGAGCGCCCGCAAGCTTATCGGCCCGACAGCGCGATTCTGTCGCTCGGCGATGGATTCCACGACCCGGTCGCGGCGGCGGATTTTCCCGAGACGCGGCTGCGTTTTCGCAACGATCGCGCGGCGGCGAAGGTGGGCCTCGATACGCTGTCCGACGAGGCGTGGATCCGCCATTTCGGGCGGTTCGATCCGTTGCCGGATGCCCTGCCGCAGCCGCTGGCGCTGCGCTATCACGGGCATCAGTTCCGCGTGTACAACCCCGAGATCGGCGATGGGCGCGGCTTCCTGTTCGCGCAGCTACGCGACCAGCGCGGCCGGCTGATGGACCTCGGCACCAAGGGATCGGGGAAGACGCCGTGGAGCCGATTCGGCGATGGTCGCCTGACGCTGAAGGGCGGCGTACGCGAAGTGCTGGCGACCGAGATGCTCGAGGCGCTGCGGGTCGATACCTCGCGCAGCTTCTCGCTTATCGAAACCGGCGAGGCGCTGGAGCGCGGCGACGAGCCGTCGCCCACACGCTCGGCGGTGCTGGTGCGGTTGAGCCATGGGCATATCCGCATCGGCACCTTCCAGCGGCTCGCCTATGAACGCGACGAGGATCGGATGCGCCGGCTGGTGGCCTACGTGCTGGACACCTTCTACGGCCAACCCGCGGGCGAGGATGCGGCGACGCGCCTGCTCGACCGCGTCGTCGATCGCGCCGCGGCGCTCGCCGCGAGCTACATGGCGGCGGGGTTCGTACACGGCGTGCTCAATTCGGATAACATCAACGTCTCCGGCGAGAGCTTCGATTACGGCCCGTGGCGCTTCAACCCGAGTTGGGACCCGGCGTTCACCGCCGCCTATTTCGACCATGCCGGGCTATATGCCTTCGGTCGCCAGCCGGAGGCGATCCACTGGGATGTCGCCCAACTCGCGGTGTCGCTGCGGCTGATCAGCCCGCCCGAGCCGCTGATCGCGGTGCTGGAGACGTTCGCCGATCGCTATCAGGCGGCGGTATCCGCGGCGACCTTGTGGCGGCTTGGCGTCACGCAACGCGGCGCGGCGGAAGACCGCGCGCTGGTTCAGATGATAGAGCAGACACTGCGCCATACCGACGCCTCGATCGACCGATTCTACTTCGACGCATTCGGGCGAGCATTGCCTGATTCCTATGCCGACCCCTGGACCGAACTTCGCGCCGCGCTGATGCCGTACCACCCACGCGCGACGCGCGAGAACGCGTATTGGCGGGGCAAACCCTGCTCGATGCTGATCGACGAGGTCGAGGCGATCTGGTCTGCGATCGACGCGCGCGACGATTGGACGCCGTTCCACGCCAAGATTGCCGCGATCCGCACGATGGGCGCCGCGCTTGCCGCCTAGTGCGCCGGCCGGTTTTGCCGCTATAGGTCGCGCATGGCGGATCTGATCTCGTTTGAACCGGCGACCGGCGCCGAACTGTGGGGCGGCGTTGTCGGCGATGCC
>JALYTP010000273.1 GCA_030854225.1 Pseudomonadota bacterium | reverse complement strand
ATTCTTGACCGACGAGACCGTCCTCGCCGACCCCTCCGATATAGCTCCCGTCTCGATCGTCGAGGAGATGAAAACATCGTACCTCGATTACGCGATGAGCGTGATCGTGGCGCGCGCACTTCCCGATGTGCGCGACGGGTTGAAACCCGTTCACCGCCGCATCCTGTGGTCGGCTTCTGAAAGCGGGTTCGTCTACAACCGGCCGTATCGCAAATGCGCGCGCATCGTCGGTGATGCGATGGGTAAATACCATCCGCACGGCGACAGCTCGATCTACGACGCGCTGGCGCGGATGACGCAGGACTGGTCGATGCGCGTGCCGCTGATCGACGGCCAGGGCAATTTCGGATCGATGGATCCCGATCCGCCCGCCGCGATGCGCTATACCGAGGCGCGCCTCGCCAAGGTCGCGGGCTCGCTGCTGACCGATCTCGACAAGGACACGGTCGATTTCCAGCCGAATTACGACGGCTCGGAAAGCGAGCCGCAGGTGCTCCCCGCGCGTTTTCCCAACCTGCTGGTCAACGGCGCGGGCGGCATCGCGGTCGGCATGGCGACCAATATCCCGCCGCACAATCTGGGCGAAGTGATCGACGCCTGCCTGGCCTATATCGAAAACGGCGCGATCACGACCGAGGAACTGATGGAGATCGTGCCCGCGCCCGATTTCCCCACCGGGGCGATCATCCTGGGTCGCTCCGGGTGCCGCAGCGCGTATGAAACGGGGCGCGGCTCGATCATCCTGCGCTCGCGCCACAAGATCGAGGAAGGGCGCGGGGATCGGCGCTCGATCGTCCTCACCGAAATCCCCTACCAGCAGGGCAAGAACGCGCTGGTCGAAAAGATCGCCGAGGCCGCCAAGGACAAGCGTGTCGAAGGCATTAGCGACATCCGCGACGAATCGAACCGCGAGGGCGTGCGGATCGTCATCGACCTGAAACGCGACGCGACCGCCGAAGTCGTGCTCAACCAGCTTTGGCGACACACCCCGGCGCAAGGGTCGTTCCCTGCCAACATGTTGGCGATCCGTGGCGGACGGCCCGAATTGCTCAACCTGCGCGATATCATCGCCGCGTTCGTCACGTTCCGCGAAGAAGTCATCACGCGCCGCTCCAAGTTCGAGCTGGCCAAGGCCCGCGAGCGCGCGCATCTGTTGCTCGGCCTGGTCATCGCGGTCACCAATCTCGACGAGATGGTGCGCATCATCCGTGGTTCGCCGAACCCGGCGGCGGCACGTGCGACGCTCCTCGCGCGAGAATGGCCGATCGCCGAAATCGCGCCGTATATCCGCCTGGTCGAGGCGATGGATGCCGAAGTCGCGGGCGAGACCTATCGCCTGTCCGAATTGCAGGTCCGCGCGATCCTCGATCTGCGCCTCCACCGCCTCACCGCGTTGGGCCGCGACGAGATCGGCAACGAATTGCAGACGCTGGCGGATTCGATCGCCGAGCTGCTCGCGATCCTCGCCGACCGGGTGAAGCTCTACACGGTGATGCGCGAGGAACTGATCGCGGTGCGCGACGAATTCGCAACCCCGCGCCGTACCGAAATCGCCAGCGCCGCCGACGGGATCGAGGACGAAGACCTGATCGAGCGCGAGGAGATGGTCGTCACCGTGACGGTGCAGGGCTATATCAAGCGCACTACGCTCGACACGTTCCGC
This sequence comes from Pseudomonadota bacterium, assembly GCA_030854225.1. Taxonomy (GTDB): domain Bacteria; phylum Pseudomonadota; class Alphaproteobacteria; order Sphingomonadales; family Sphingomonadaceae; genus Sphingomonas. The sequence continues at coordinate 1,376 of JALYTP010000273.1, read as the reverse complement.
GCGCAGAACCGCGGCGGCAAGGGTCGCGCCGGGATGGCGACCAAGGATGCGGATGCGGTTACCGAGCTGTTCGTCACCTCGACGCATACACCGGTGTTGTTCTTCTCCACGCTGGGCAAGGTGTACCGGATGAAGGTGTGGCGCCTGCCCGAGGGCGGCGCCAATACGCGCGGGCGGCCGATGATCAACCTGCTGCCGCTGGCCGAGGGCGAGACGATCTCGACCGTGCTGCCGCTGCCCGAGGACGAGGCGGAATGGGGCAAGCTCCACGTCATGTTCGCCACCGCCAAGGGCTCGGCACGGCGCAATTCGATGGACGCGTTCACCAACGTGCCGTCGAACGGCAAGATCGCGATGAAGTTCGAGGGGGAGGATGATGACGACCGGCTGATCGGCGTGGCCTTGCTCGACGAAGCCGACGACGTGCTGCTCGCCACGCGCCACGGCAAGGCGATCCGCTTCGCCGGCGACGACGTGCGTGAATTCCAGAGCCGCAACTCGACCGGCGTACGCGGCATGCGGCTGGGCAAGGGCGACGAAGTCATCTCGCTGTCGATCCTGCACAGGGTCGGCGTGGCCGATCAGGACGAGCGCGACGATTACCTGCGCTTCGCCCCCTGGAAGGCGGAACGCGAGGGCGACGAGCGCGAGCGGCAGATGGACGATGCACGGTTCCAGGAACTGAGCGACAAGGAACAGTTCATCTTGACGGTGTGCGCCAACGGATACGGTAAATTGTCCTCGGCCTACGAATATCGCCGCACCGGGCGCGGCGGCCAGGGCATCACCAACATCGACAATATCGCGCGTAACGGCCCCGTCGTGGCGAGCTTCGCCGCCACCAAGGGGCATCAGCTGATGCTGGTGACCGATCAGGCCAAGTTGATCCGCCTGTCGCTCGGCGATCTGCGCGTCATCGGGCGGGGTTCCGCCGGTGTGCGGTTGTTCAACGTGGCGGATGACGAACATGTCGTCTCCGCCGCGCGGATCGAGGAGAGCGAAGGCGATGCGGAAGCCGATTTCTCGGCCGAGGTGCCGCAGGATATCGCGCCCGATACCGGCGCCGACACGGCGGACGACAGCGCGGCCGGGCCGATCGAGGGGGAATGACCGTCCGCCCTATTCTCGCCTACAAGGTTCTGACCGGCGACCAGATGGCGGTGCTGGAACGCGACGGATGCTTCATCGGCGCGCCGGTCGATCTCGCGGACGGTTACATCCATTTGTCGACCGCCGACCAGCTGGCCGAAACGGTCGATCGGCATTTTGCCGGGCGGTCGGATCTCCACGTCGCGGCTGTCGATCTCGAGGCGCTGGGCGATGCGATCCGGTGGGAGCCGTCGCGCGGTGGTGCGCTGTTCCCGCATCTGTATGGC
>JALYTP010000272.1 GCA_030854225.1 Pseudomonadota bacterium | reverse complement strand
CGCGGGCGGACAGCCCCCTCCACCATGCTACGCATCGTCCCCCTCCCCGCAAGCGGGGAGGATTTGCGTAGCCGTACCGCCGCCGCTAGGCACGCGGCATGACCGCACCCAAGCCCAATGACTGGATCATGGCGATCGCCCCGTACATTCCCGGGCGCTCGAAGACCGATGCCGGCGAGCCGGTCGCCAAATTATCATCGAACGAAAACCCGCTCGGCACCTCGCCCAAGGCGCGCGCGGCGTTCGTCGCGGCGGCGGACAAGCTCGAGCGTTATCCCGATGCGTCGGGCGCGATCGTGCGCGAGGCGCTGGCGGAAAAACATGGCCTCGATCCGGCGCGGATCATCTATGGCAACGGATCGGACGAGATCCTGCATCTTGCGGCGGGCGCGTTCGCCGGGCCGGGGGGCGAGGTGATCTACGTCCATTACGGTTTCGCGGTGTACGATATCGCCGCGCGGCGCGTCGGCGCGACGCCGGTGGTCGCCGCCGATGACGAGTATGCGACCGATGTCGATGCGATCCTCGCCGCCGTCACCCCCAGGACGCGGATCGTCTACATCGCCAATCCCAACAACCCGACCGGCACCTATTCGACCCGGGACGAGATCGAACGCCTGCACAAGGGCCTTCGCGGCGATATCCTGCTGGTGATCGACCAGGCCTATGCCGAATATCTCGAGCCGCAGGACGATGACGGCGGCATGGCGCTGGCGATGACCGCGCCCAACGTGCTCGTCACGCGCACCTTCTCGAAAATCCACGGCCTCGCCGCCGAGCGGATCGGCTGGGGCTATGCGTCGGCGGCGATCGTCGAGGCGCTCCACCGCATCCGCCTGCCGTTCAACATCACCATCGCCGGGCAGCATGCGGCGGTCGCGGCGCTCGGTGACACCGGGTTCGTCGACCACACCCGCGCGCACAATGCCCAGTGGCGCGCATGGCTGGCGGACGAGATCGCCAAGCTGGGCAATGCTGGCCTGCGCTCGGTGCCGAGCAAGGCCAATTTCCTGCTCGTGCTGTTCGAGGGCAGGGTGAGCGCGGAGGAAGCGTACAAGGCGCTGATGGCGTGCGGAATCATCGTGCGCTGGTTGCCGGGGCAGGGGCTGCCGCACGGCCTGCGCATGACGATCGGCACCGAGACCGAGACGCGCCTGCTGGCGGAGGCATTGCGCGAGATCGTCGGCTGATCGGCGGACGCGCCACGGTCGCAATTGGGATGGTGGGCTCGCCGGGATTCGAACCCGGGACCTACAGATTAAAAGTCCGTTGCTCTACCGACTGAGCTACGAGCCCGACCAAGCGATGCGCGTTACGGATGGCGGCGGCGGCGGTCAACCGCGCGCAGGCGGTAGGCGAGCTGTCGCATGGCAAGCCCCGTCACCGGATCGCGCCACAACGGCGCGATCGTCACCAGCGGATCGAGCACGAAGCGCCGGGCGCGAAAGGTCGGATGCGGCACGACAAGCGTCGCGTCTGCCCACATCCCCCCCGACCACAAAATGATGTCGAGATCGATCAGGCGCGCCCCCCATCGGCGCCCGCCGCGCCTCCCGAACGCCCGCTCGATCCGCTTCAGCTCGGCGAGCAGCTCGGGTGGAGATTTCCCGCTCTCCACCACCACCACCGCGTTGGCGAAGCGCCGTGTCGATGGGCCGACCGGTGCGCTTCGAATGATGCGCGATACCGCGACGACATGCGACAACGCCGCGATCGCCCCGGCGACCTCGCGCTCTGGGGCGCCATGCCGACCCCATCGGTTCGATCCGATCGCGATGGCATAACTTGTCGTCCCCATGCGTTAGCCACTACGGCAGCCCGATGAATTTTGCACCCAGCCCGATCCCCGAAACCGAGCCGCCGCGCGATTGCCCGCTGTGCCCGCGCCTGGTTTCGTTTCGCGAGGAATTACGGGCCGAATATCCCGATTGGTGGAACGCGCCGGTCAACGCGTTCGGTGACCCTGAGGCGTGGCTCGCGATCATCGGCCTCGCCCCCGGCAAGCACGGCGCGAACCGCACCGGGCGACCCTTTACGGGCGATTTTTCCGGGGCATTGCTGTTCGATACGCTCGCCAAATTCGGGCTTGCCACAGGCACGTATGACGGACGGCCCGACGATTCGCTCGCCCTGACCGGCGCGATCATCATCAACGCGGTCAAATGCCTGCCCCCGCAGAACAAGCCGACCCCCGAGGAAATCCGCACCTGCCGCCCGTTCCTGGCGGGACAGGCGGCGGTGCTGCCCAATGCGCGGGTCTTCGTCGCGCTCGGCCAGATCGCGCATCAATCGGCGGTCAAGATGCTCGGCGGGCGGCTGCCCAAGGCGCGGTTTGGGCATCTGGCCGAACACCGCATGCCCGACGGGCGGATTCTGATCGATAGCTATCACTGTTCGCGCTACAACCAGAATACCGGGCGGCTGACGCCCGCGATGTTCGAGGGCGTCTTCGCGCGCGCGCTCGAACTTGCCCCAACAGCGGAGGGACCTATATACGTGCTTGACCCAACCTGATTAGTGGGGTAGGGCTTGTGCATGGAAAAGAAACCCGCCCTTCAATCGTTCGAAACGCTGTTCCAGCTTATGGCCGCGTTCCCCGATGAGCAAACCGCGATTGACCACTTCACGGCGATCCGTTGGGCGGACGGCGCGTATTGCCCGCTGTGTGGATCGACCAAGGTCTATCATTTCAGCGACAAGCGCACTCACAAGTGCGGCGATTGCCGGAAGCGGTTTTCAATCAAGGTCGGCACGATTTTCGAGGATACCAAGATCGAACTGCGCAAGTGGATCATGGCGATCTGGCTTATCACGTCGCACAAGAAGGGCATCGCCAGCACGACGCTCGCCAAGGACCTCGGCGTCACGCAAAAGTCGGCTTGGTTTATGCTGCACCGCCTTCGCCACGCTGCCCACACACAGTCGTTTAACAAGCCGCTGGACGGCGAAGTCGAGATTGACGAGACTTATGTCGGCGGCAAGGCGAGCAACCGCCATAAGGGCGACCCGAAGAACGGCCCCGGCACCAGCGGCAAGGTCGC
>JALYTP010000271.1 GCA_030854225.1 Pseudomonadota bacterium | reverse complement strand
TGCTCCTCCAGCGGCGGCTTCTTCGTGCGGGGGCGTCGCGTGGTCGTCGGCTTGACGGTCATCGTCCGCCCGCCGGCCGGAGTGAGGTGCCGGCGCGGCCGGTGCGGAACCACCCGCCCGGATTGAACCCGCCATCGCCGCTGCGCGAATAGGTGATGAATTCGGCGCGGCCGCCGATATTCTCCCACGGCACCGGCCCGCTAAGGCCCATCGCGGCGAGCGGAAAGCGGCTGTCGGCCGAGCGATCGCGGTTGTCGCCCATCAGGAACAGATGGTTGGGCGGGATGGTGATCGGCCCATAGTTGTCGCCGTCGCTATAGCCCTGTTCGAGATCGACCGTTTCGTAATGCTTGCCGTCGGGCAGCCATTCGGTGACCAGCGGCAGCCGGCAATAGGCCTTGCCGTCGGCCCCCGTCACCGCGGCACCGGGATAATCCTCGGGCTTGCACTGGGTGTTGCCGTCGATCGGCAGCATCTCGTAATGCACCACGCTGCGTTTCAGCGGCACGTCGTTGATGAACACCACCCCGCCGCGCACCTGCAACCGCTCGCCCGGCAGGCCGATCACGCGCTTGATGTAATCGGTGTTGCGTCCCGGCGGGGTGACGATCACGACGTCGCCGCGTTTCGGCATGCGGCCGAACAGCCGGCCCGATACGTGCGGCAGCGCGAAGCCCCAGCTTTCGACGTCGCCGCCCAGCAGGCTGCGCCCGATCGCGACCGGATTGGGGATGGTGGGCGAGACGAACGACCAGCCATAGGCATATTTGCTCACCACTAGCTGATCGCCGACCTCGAGCCCTGGCAGCATCGATTCGGACGGGATGTAGAACGGCTTGGCGATGAAGCTGTGGAACGCCAGCACCGCGAGGATCAGCCAGAAGACGCCCTTGGCTTCGGCCCACCAGTCGGTGCGGGCTTTCGCGGCGGGGGCGGGCGCCGCCACGGATATGGCCTCGGGCGTCAGTGCCGCATCGTCACTCGTCACAGGGATTTCGTCCTTCAAGCTGGCGTCGTTCAAGCCGGTCTCGCCTCGATCACCACGAACGCCTGCGCCCAGGGGTGATCGTCCGTCAGCGTCAGATGCACCACGGCGACGTGGCCGTCGGGGGTCAAGGCGTCAAGCCTCTCCCGTGCGCCGCCGGACAGCGCGAGGGTCGGCGCACCCGAGGGCGCGTTGACCACGCCGATATCCTTCATGAACACCCCGCGCTTGAACCCCGTCCCGACCGCCTTCGAAAACGCCTCCTTGGCGGCGAACCGCTTGGCCAGCGTCCCAGCCTTGGTGAAGGGGCGCCGATTGGCCTTGGCCTGTTCGGTGTCGGTGAACACGCGCCTTTCGAAGCGCGCGCCGAACCGGTCGAGCGAGGCCTGGATACGCTCGATATTGCACAGGTCGGAACCGAGGCCGAGGATCACCGCGCTGCATCCATGGCTTCGCGCATCCGGCGGATGCTGTCCGCCAGACCCACGAACAGGGCTTCGCCGATCAGGAAATGGCCGATATTGAGTTCGCGCACCTGCGGGATCGCGGCTACGGGTGCGACATTGGTGTAGGTCAGGCCGTGCCCGGCGTGAACTTCGATGCCGTTCTTCGCCGCCAGCGCGGCGGCATCGGCGAGGCGGCGCAGTTCCGCCGTCTGCGCCGCGCCCGACAGGTCGGCATAGCGCCCGGTATGCAGTTCGACCACCGGCGCACCGAGGCGCAGCGCCGCCGCGATCTGGCGCGGATCGGGCTCGATGAACAGCGACACGCGGATATTCGCGTCGCGCAGGGCGGACACCAGCGGGGCTAACCGGTCGAACTGCCCCGCCGCGTCGAGCCCGCCCTCGGTCGTCACCTCTTCGCGCTTTTCGGGTACGATGCAGGCGGCGTGGGGGCGGTGGCGCAGCGCGATGGCGAGCATCTCATCGGTCGCGGCCATCTCGAGATTGAGCGGGATGGTCAGCTCGGCGGACAGGCGCGCGATATCGTCGTCGGTGATATGGCGCCGATCCTCGCGCAGATGTGCGGTGATGCCATCCGCCCCCGCTTCCGCCGCAAGCAACGCCGCGCGCACCGGATCGGGATAACCCGCGCCGCGCGCGTTCCTGACGGTCGCGACATGGTCGATATTGACGCCGAGACGCAGGTTGCGGCTCAAGCCGCCCGGCTCCCCGGCTTGATCGCAGGGATCGCCGCGAGGTCGGGCGGCAGCGCGTCTGCGGCATAGGTCGGCACGTCGAGCCGGATCAGCGGATAGAACGGCACCCCGAGATCGGCGCCGCCGTTCGAGCGATCGACCAGGGCGGCGGCGGCGATCGTCTCGCCCCCGGCGCGCGCGATCGCCGCGATCGCCTCGCGCGACGACAGCCCGGTGGTCACCACGTCCTCCATCATCAGCACCCTGGTGCCGGGTGCGATGCGGAAACCCCGGCGCAGTTCGAACACGCCCTCGGGCCGTTCGAGGAACATCGCCGGCACGCCGAGCGCGCGGCCCATTTCATGCCCGGCGATCACGCCCCCCATGGCAGGCGAGATCACCGCGGCGATGCTCGCGCGAAGCTCGGCCGGGAGGCGCGCGACGAGCGCTTCCGCCAGCCGCGCGCCGCGCGCCGGGTCCATCAACACGCGCGCGCATTGCAGGTAACGCGGCGAGCGCAGCCCCGACGACAGGATGAAATGCCCCTCGAGCAGTGCATCGGCGGCGCGGAATTCCGCCAGAATTTGGTCTTCGGTCACGCGCGGTGCTTTCCCTCGTCGTCGGACCCTCATCGTCGGGTGAGCGCCTGATAGAAGCGCGCTCGACCCCACGCAACGCGCGACCGGCTAAAAAAGGGTGTGACAGCCTTGAGGCGCGCGGATACGGCGCGTATAGGCCACGGCAAATGGGGCGGATTCCCGCCCTCCCGCCAGTCGGCCGGGGCAGTCGCAAGGGTATCGGAAGCGCATGCGCAACAAGGGGTTCATGAACGTCGCGGTGGCCGTCGGGCTGGCGATCGCGGGTCTCGGCGCCAGCCTGGGCGCGGGGTCGGCGTACGCTGCGCCGGCGCCGGTCGGTGCCGCCG
>JALYTP010000270.1 GCA_030854225.1 Pseudomonadota bacterium | reverse complement strand
CGACGGACGACACGATGCGCCCGTCGAGCATGTCGATCCGGCGCCGCGCGATGTCGGCATGGGCGGGCGAGTGCGTGACCATCACGATCGTCGCGCCTTCGGCGTTGAGGCTGGTCAGGATGTCCATCACCTGCGCGCCGTTCTCGGTATCGAGGTTGCCGGTCGGCTCGTCGGCGAGGATCAGCTTGGGATCGCCGACGATCGCGCGGGCGATCGCTGCGCGCTGCTGCTGGCCGCCCGACAGCTGATGCGGATAATGCCGCGCGCGGTGCGAGATACCCACGCGGTCCATCGCTCCCTGCACCCGCGTGCGGCGATCGGCGACACCCTTGCGATAGGTGAGGCCAAGCTCGACATTCTCCTCGATCGTCAGCTCGTCGATCAGGTTGAAGCTCTGGAACACGAAGCCGAGCGTCTCGCCGCGCAACTTGGCCAGGGCCGCCTCGTCTAGCTGGGTCAGATCGGCCTGATCGAACAGGTAACGCCCCGCGCTCGCCCGGTCGACGGTGCCCAGGATGTTGAGCAACGTCGATTTGCCGCACCCCGACGGCCCCATGATCGCGACGAATTCGCCGGCGCCCACGTCGAGGTCGATATCGGCCAGCGCGGTCGTCTCGATCTCGTCGGAGCGGTAGCGGCGCTGGATCGATTGAAGGTGTATCATGTTGCTCTCTCCGTCAGCGGATGTTGAGGACGTCGCCCTTGATGGACGCGGTGTTCGAGGTGACGATGCGGTCTCCCGCCGCGAGGCCCGAGGCGATCTCGACCTGCTCGGGATTGCGGGCACCGGTGCGGATCGTGCGGCGGTGGGCATGGTGGCCGTCGGCATCGACGACGAAGGCCGAGCTGCCCGCGCCGGCATCGAGCCAGCCACCGACGGGTGCGACCAGCGCCTTGCGCGTCGCGCCGAGCGTGATGCGGATGTCCATCGTCTGGCCGCGATTGAGCGCGGCGGGTGCCTGTCCCTTGAAGCCGAGTTCGACGCGGAATCGCCCGTTGCTCACCGCCGGCAGCACCTTGGTGACGATCAGCGCGACATTGCCGTCGCCACTCGCCGCCTGGCCGATCGATACGCGGCCGAGATAATATTCGTCGACATCGGCGACGAGCTTCCACGCGCCTTCGCTGTCGATCTGCCCGGCCTGCTCGCCGGCGCGCAGCATCTGGCCCGGCTGGACGTTGAAATTGGTCAGCCGCCCGCCGACCGGCGCACGAACCACCAGCGCGTCGAGCCCGGCGCGCACCGCCTCCATGCTGCCCGACAGACGCGAGCGCGCATCGGCGAGCCGCGCCGCCTGCACCCCGGCGATACGATCCTCATGCGCTTCGCCCGAGCGAAGCTGGCCGAGCCGCTTCTGCTGATATTGCGCCTGTTCCTGATAGCCCTTGACGCCTTCGTCCGACACGAACCCCTGGTCGTGCAAACGCTGGCGGATCGACAGGTCGCGGCGCGCCTTGACGAGATCGTAATCGGCGGTCGCCGTCTCGTTCGCCCGGTCCAGCCGGTTGCGCTCGAGCGTCAGATCCTGCCCCGAAATGTCCCCCAGCCGCCCGGCAATCTCCGCCTCGCGCGACAGGATGTCGAGCTTCAACGACGGGTTGGCGAGCGTGGCCAGCGGCTGCCCGGCGGCGACCATCATGCCGTCCTGCACCATCAACTTTTCGACCTGGCCGCCCGATATCGCGCTGACATAGGTCGTCAGGCGTGGCGCCACCGTCGCGCGAACGGGCAGGTAATCGTCGAACGGCGCGCGCTGCACCGTCCCGGTTTCCACCTCGGCGGCGGCGATATCGGTCGATCCGCCGGCCGGGATCAGCCACCATGCGACGAGCGCGATCAGGATGCCGCCGATGGCGATGGCGATCCAGCGCAGCCGGGGGTCCATCCGCTTGCGCTCGACCGCGCGATCCATCGTCGCGCCGGTGACGGCGACACGCTCGCCGGTCACCGGCCGTATCCGGGGCAGTGTCCGGATGTGGACATGAGTGTCCGGAAACGGACAGTTATCCGAGTGGCATCACGCATCACGCGGCAACTCCACCGTCAACAGTGACGCCCGGGGTCGTGCCGGTCGACGCCATCACGGCGTGATGGGCGGATGCCGCGAAGGGGACGACGGGATCGGTCGCGCACGCTACCCAGACGAGCGCGATGCACACCAACACGGCGGCGCCGGCGCAGCTGAGTTTGTTGTACAGGGTCGACATGGCTTTACTCCTTGATGCTGGTGACCGACGAACGCCGGGTACGTAAAGGGAAATGCAGAACCCGTGCCAATCGCGGAAATCCCCTGTTTTCCGGGCTTTTTGGTTTTTGAACGGTGCCGCCGCCTGATCGCGGTGTCCGCCTGCGACCAGCGATGTGTCCGAAACCGGACATTGGCATGAAACGTGATTGGTGGCAGTCGGTCCGCTGGAGAAAACGCACCCGTGCCCATTGCTGCCCCCCACCAACTGTGCCTGATCGTCGATGATGACGAGGACATCCTGCTCGCTGCACGCCTGGCCTTGCGGCCGCTGTTCGCCGAGATCGCGACCACCCCCTCGCCGGCCGAGGCATTGACGATCGTCGCCGCGCGGGGCCCCGATGTCGTCATGCTCGACGCCAATTTCGCGCGCGGCGCGACCGACGGGGCGGAGGGGTTTCGCTGGCTCGACCGGATCCTCGAACAGGATCCGGCGGCGGTGGTGGTGATGATCACCGCGCATGGCGGGGTGCAGATCGCGGTCGAGGCGATGAAGCGCGGCGCGACCGATTTCGTCTCCAAGCCGTGGGCGAACGAGCGCTTGCTCGCCACGGTGCGCACCGCGGCATCGCTGCGCGCGTCGCGCCGCGACGCCGGGATCGAGCGCGGCAAGGCGCAGACCATCGCGGCGCCGCAGGGCGAAACGCCGCTGCTCAGCCGATCCTCGGCGATGGCGCGGGTGCAATCGCTGATCGAAAAGGCCGGACCGACCGACGCGAACGTCCTGATCCTTGGCGAGAACGGCACCGGCAAGGAACTGGTCGCGCGCGCGCTTCACCGCCATTCGCGCCGCGCGAACCAGGTG
>JALYTP010000269.1 GCA_030854225.1 Pseudomonadota bacterium | reverse complement strand
CTGCAACTGGTGCTGATGGCGCTGGGCGATGCGCTGATGGGCGCACCGATGGCCAAGGCGCTGGGCCTGCCGCGCGACAAGGCGCGCGACGTGGCGACGGCGGCGTTGCTCGCGCAGCATCGGCCTTTGCTTTGATGTAACTGGATTCTGGGGTGCCGGTGCGCGCCGCGGCAAAGCCGCGTCGTCGGACGACGCTTGTCGCGCCGCCGGCCGGGCGCGCTCCGGCCTCGCTTTAGCTGCGCTAAAGCGTTAGGCAGCGCGCCATGCATTTTCTCGACCAGGCAAAGATTTTCGTCCGCTCGGGCGCCGGTGGCCCCGGCGCCGTCAGCTTCCGGCGCGAAAAGTTCATCGAATATGGCGGGCCCGATGGCGGGCACGGCGGCAAGGGCGGGGATGTGATCTTCGAAACGGTCGCCGGGCTCAACACGCTGATCGATTTTCGCTACACGCAGCATTTCCGCGCCCCACGGGGCGCCGGCGGATCGGGCAGCAACCGCACCGGGGCGGGCGGCGACGATCTCGTCATCAAGGTGCCGGTGGGCACGCAGATCCTGAGCGACGACGAGGACCGCACGCTCCTGCTCGATCTCGCCGAGCCGGGCGAGCGCGTGATCTTCATGCGCGGCGGGGACGGCGGGCGCGGCAATGCCAGCTACAAGACGTCGACAAACCGCGCCCCGCGCCAGCACGGCACCGGCTGGCCGTATGAAGAAGCGTGGGTGTGGCTGCGGCTCAAACTGCTCGCCGATGCCGGGCTGGTCGGGCTGCCCAATGCCGGCAAGTCGACCTTCATCAATGCCGTCACCAACGCGCAGGCCAAGGTAGGCGCCTATGCCTTCACCACCACGCGGCCACAGCTCGGGGTGGTGCGGCACCATCACCGCGAATTCGTCGTCGCCGACATTCCCGGCCTGATCGAGGGCGCGGCGGACGGCGCGGGGATCGGCGACCGTTTCCTGGGGCATATCGAGCGCTGCCGTGTGCTGCTCCACCTGGTCGATGCGAACGACGCGGACGTCGCCGAAAGCTACCGCATCGTGCGGGGCGAACTGGAGAATTACGGCGCCGGGCTGACCGACAAGCCGGTGATCGTCGCGCTCAACAAGATCGACACGCTCGACGACGAGTTGATCGCCGCGCTGTCGGCCGAGTTGGAGGAAGCCAGCGGTTTCGAGGCCATTCCGCTCTCCGCCGCCGCCGGCACCGGGGTGGACTGGGTGCTCGACAAATTGCTCGAGGCGATCCCGGCGAGGCAAGGCGCGGTCGCCGCGGATGACGACGATGAGGACGTGATCGAATGGTCACCGGTGTGAGGAGCTTCCGTCCGAGGAATTACATCGGCGTTGGCGCGGGGCAGTCCTCGCGATAAGGCGTGGCGTGATCCTCTTCCCGCCCCTCTCCTGCCCGCGCCTGATCGTCAAGATCGGGTCGGCGCTGCTGGTCGACCCCGATGGCGGGGTGCGGCGGGACTGGCTGACGGGGATCGCCGCCGATATCGCCACGCGAGTCCGCGACGGGCAGCAGGTGGCGGTCGTCTCGTCGGGCGCGATCGCGCTCGGCGCGCGGCGGCTGCGCTTGCCCAAAGGCGGGCGCGCTAGTCTCGAAGATGCGCAGGCCGCCGCCGCGACGGGGCAGATCGCGCTGAGCCAAATGTGGGCCGAGGTGCTGGGCAATGAGGGGCTGACCGCCGCGCAGATGCTGGTGACGCTCGACGATCTGGAGGACAGGCGGCGTTATCTCAATGCCGCCGCGACGCTGGGGCGGCTGCTCGATCTCGGCGTGGTGCCCGTCATCAACGAGAATGACAGTGTGGCGACCGAGGAAATCCGCTTCGGCGACAACGACCGGCTCGCCGCGCGGGTGGCGCAGGCGGCGGGGGCGCAGGGCGTGATCCTGCTGTCCGATGTCGATGGGCTATATGATCGCAATCCGGTCGATCCCGCGGCGCGGCACATCGCGCGGGTCGACAAGATCGACGCTCGAATCGAGGCGATGGCGGACGGCGGATCAGCCTCCGGCATGGGATCGGGCGGGATGGTCTCCAAGATCGCGGCGGCGCGGATCGCCAATGCGGCGGGCGCGCATCTCGCGATCGTGTCGGGGCGGATCGACCGCCCGCTCTCGACCGAAGCGCGGCACACGCTTTTTGTGGCGGAGAAGGCCGCCTCCGCGCGCAAGGTCTGGCTCGCCGGCGGGCTGACCGCGTGCGGGGCGCTGACGGTCGATGCCGGCGCGGCGAGGGCGCTCGGCCAGGGCAGGAGCCTGCTCGCGGCGGGGGTGACGGGGGTAAGCGGCGCGTTCGCACGCGGTGATCTGGTCGAGATCCACGATGATGCCGGGCGCACGATGGCGCGGGGCCTGAGCGAATATGGCCATGCCGACGCCGCCCGCCTGATCGGCAAACGCAACGGGGAACACGCCGCGCTGCTCGGTTATGCGCCGCGCGCCGCCTTGGTGCACCGCAACCACATGGCGCTGTTGTGAGCATCATCGCGGTCACTGGCGGCACCGGGTTTGTCGGCGGCCATGTCCTCGACCTGGCATTGGGCGCGGGCCATCAGGTGCGGGCGCTCACCCGCCGTCCGCAACGCGATCGCACGGGGGTGACGTGGGTCGAGGGCGCGCTCGACCGGCCCGACAGTCTTGCGGCGCTGGTAGCGGGGGCAAGCGCGGTGCTGCACGTCGCCGGGGTGATCAACGCGCCGGACCGCGCAGGCTTCGCCGCGGGCAATATCGAGGGCACGCGCGCGGTGATCGCCGCCGCGCAGAACGCCGGAATTCGCCGTTTCGTCCAGGTGTCGTCGCTCGCCGCGCGTGAGCCGGAGCTGTCCGCTTATGGCTGGTCGAAGCGCGAGGCCGACGCGTTGCTGATGGCATCCTCGCTCGACTGGACGATCGTTCGCCCGCCGGCGATCTTCGGCCCGCGCGACCACGAGATGCTGGAGCTGTTCCGGCTCGCGAAGTGGCGCGTCATCCCGCTGCCCCCGGCGGGCGGGCGGATGTCGGTGATCGCGGTCGAGGATCTCGCGCGGTTGCTCGTCGCGCTGCCGCTCAGCAACGCG
>JALYTP010000268.1 GCA_030854225.1 Pseudomonadota bacterium | reverse complement strand
AGTGGAGGTTGATCGCGTCGTTCAGATAGATCGACGCGAGCAGGGCGAAAACATAGGCCTGGATGACCGCGATCAGCAGCTCGAGCGCGGCGAGCGCCACGTTGACCGCCAGCGGCACCACGCCGAACACATAAGGCAGCGCGCCGATCGATCCGAGCGCGACGACGAAGGTGCCGAACACGTTGAGCAATACGTGCCCCGCCGTCATGTTGGCGAACAGCCGGATCGCCAGCGTGAACGGGCGCACGAGGAAGCTGATCAGCTCGATCGGCAGGATGAACAGCGCGAGCGCGGGATGCACACCCTTGGGCCAGAACAGGGTGAGGAAGTGCAGCCCGTGGTTCCAGAACCCGTCGATGCAAACGATGGAGAACACGATCAGCGCCAGCGCCAGCGTCACCGCGACATGGCTGGTCGGGGTGAACGAACCGACCCACGGGATCAGCCCGAGCAGGTTCAGGAACAGCACGAAGATGAACACCGAAAAGATCAGCGGGACGTAACGCCGCCCGCCCGGCCCGACATTCTCGTCGAGCATCTTGACCACGAAATCATAGACATATTCGACCGCCGCCTGCGCGCGGCCGGGCACCAGCTTGGGGTTGGCGGTGCCGACGAACAGGAAGACCGCCACGCCCGCGAGCGCGATCAGCATCCACAGCGACGAATTGGTGAAGCTCGCATTGACGAGACCCATCGGATGGAACGGTTCCATCGTGTGGATCGCGAACTGTTCCATGGGGTTGTTGCCGGCAGCGGCCATCGCGGTGTCCCTATTTCCCGTCGTTGGTCGGATCGGTGTCGAACTGGTTCGACGTCGTCATTGCGCGGCGCAGGCCAGCGCCGAAGCCGAGCATCAGGAACACGATCATCAACCACGGCGCGGTGTGCAGCCAGCGATCGAGCAGATAGCCGATGAACGCCCCGCCCAGCACCGCGCCGACGAATTCCACCCCGACCGCCCAGCCACGGCTCTCCGCCGACCCTTCGGCCGCGGTGATCGGACGTTCGATGCCCTTCTTCGCACTCGCGATGCGGGCATCGAGGTTGTCGTTCTGGCGATCGTCAGCCAACGCGCGAGCTTCCTGATAAGAAAACGCCGCCGGGCTTGCGCACAGCGACGAGGAACATGGGGACGAGCCCCCGTTGCGCCGCCGCTTTAGAAAACGCGCGCAACCGAGTCAACGTCCCGGCGCGAAGGGCGGATCAAAACGCCGTCAGGGGCAGCGCGAATCGCGCTCCGGCGGGGCGGCGGTGCGCGTCTTCCACGCGCCCGACGGAGTCTTGTACTTCTCGCCCGATGGCAGGTTGGCGATCTGGTTGCAGCCCGCGGTCAGCGCGAAGGCCTCGACGGTGGAGCCGTTAGACGCGCTCTCCTTGGTGTAGACCGATTTGCGCTGGATGTTGATGCCGTTGACGGTCGCGCGCAGCTCCGGCGTGGCGGCGCCGACGATGCCGAGATAGCCGTCGGGCTGCTCGCCGATCAGGCCCTGCGTCCGCGCCGCCTTCCAGTCGCTCTGGGCATAGGCAACGCCTGCGATGCTCATCGCCGCGATTGCCGTCATCATCATGAACTTGCGCATCAGAATATCCCCGGATTAGCCTGGATCGCCGTCTTGGCCGCGCCGTCCAGCTTCACCACCACCTGTTGGGTGACGTTGATGTTGAGGTTGATCTCGATCGGCTTGTCGGGCGCGGAGACATTGACGCAGCCACCCGCCAATCCAGCCGCCGCCACGCCGGCCCACAGGGTCAATCTCTTCATCGCTCGATCAGTCGGTCGCTTCGCCTCGTTCGTCAATCCTGCATGCGTCATGGCATCTTCCTGCTTTCGGTAGGCTGAATAAGCGGCGGGGTGCTGGCGGGGGCGAGCAGCTGGTCGCGCTGCTGATCGAGCAGGCGCTTGGGATCGTACAGGCTCTGCGCCGAATCGATGAGCTGGCGGAACGGGGCCTTGATCGTCACGTTGAACACGAACGGCAGTTTGGCCAGCCGCGAGACGAGGAAATTGCGCTTCGCGCCCACCCCCTGCCCGACGCCGGCGAAGCGCACCTGCGTGACCATCTCGCCCGCCAGCGGCCCGTTCATCACGATATCGACGCTGCGATATTTGAGCGACTTGAGCGTCTGGAACGCCGCGTTGCCCCAGAAACCGAGATCCTTTTCGGACAATTCGCCGACATAGGCGATCGTCCCGCCGCCTCGACGCACAACCAGGTGGCCGTTTTCGATCCGCCCGCCGTTAATGTCGAAGACCATGGGCAGCACGCCGTCGAACGTGCCGGTGGCGTCGAGGTTCTTGAAATCGAATTGCTGGAGGAACTGCGCGGCGTCCATGCCGGTGACGCGGAAGGTGAGATCGCGTTCCTGCGCCTCGCCGAAATCGAGCAACGTCGGTTCGAGCACGAGCGAGCCGCCCGCGAACGGCCAGCGACCGTCCTCGATACGGACGCGCGCGTTCGCCAGCGTCTGGAACCGGATCGTCCCGTCATTGACCGGGACGCCGGGGTTGATCGACTTGATCGTCACCACCTGCCCCGGCGCGCTTTCCAGCGCGAGCAGATCGGTGAAGCGGATTTGCCCCGCAATCCCGCTGACCGGGCCGAGCGCGGCGGCGAGATCGATCCCGGCGGTGCGAAACGTGCCGTCGCTGGTGACGCCCGCATCCGTCCAACGGATATGCCCGACGCCGCTCACCGTCCCCTTGACGTCGGCGACGATGCCGAGGGTGAGCGGGGTCAGGTCGGTCGGCTGGAAGCCATCGCCGAACGTGATGCCATCGACGGTCAGATCGGCCTGCCCCGCGCCGCGCGACAGATCGTGCGCAATCGATAGTGCGGCGACGCGCACGTTCTTCGCCGGCTCGATCAGTGTGCCGGTGGCCGTTATCTTGCTGTCCTTGAGTGTGAGCGCCACATCGCGCGCGACCAGCGGCTTGAAGCGCGCGACAGCGGCGGCGTCCCGCACATCGAGCGCGCCGGTCACGCCGAGCGCCCCACCGTCGAGCCGCCACGCGCCCGCCGCGTTCGACAACAGCAGCGGGACGTTGCCGATCTGCCCGCC
>JALYTP010000267.1 GCA_030854225.1 Pseudomonadota bacterium | reverse complement strand
TCTCGCGCTCGACTTGCCTTTCCTTCCCCGGTTCAGCTTGCACAGCTTCCCACGGATCCGGTCGATCGCCGTCGAGCCGGACATAGCCACGCGGGGACGCCGGTCCACCGAAGCCGATCTCGTTCCAAGCGCTGGGCAGGCTGTAATACAACGCCGGTATATCGGCGAGGATGCGGCGCTCGAAGAAGGTCTTCGCCGCCAGAACCGCCCAGTGCGCGCCGTCGATCTCGCCCGCCTGCATCGCCGCTAACAGACGGTCCTGCTCTCCTTCGGTGAGCAGGGCGAAGCCCCGTCCGTGACGTGCCTTGGCTTCCCCGTCGATCGCCGCGAGCCCCGTGCGCCAGGCTTCTTGCATGTAGGGCATATCGACCTCACGGAACCCGTCGCCGTGATTTGCAAGCAGTTTGGCGTCGAGCAGCGCGACGAGCGGCATCGCGTCGCTCACTCGCGGCAGGATGCGGCGACATAGCGCATCGGCGATCGTCCATTCAGCGGGCGTCAGAAAGCGCGGCGTTGTCGGGGTCGTCAGCCGCGCGTCGATTACGGCGCGGGTCGTCGCGTCCCATGACGGCGTGTCCCGCTTGGCGAGCACGTCGTAACCCGGATAGCGCGGCGCCTCAGTCATCTGCATATTCCTTGAGCAGCGCCAGCGCAGCGAGCCCGGCGAGCGCTAGGCCGGTGAACGCCGGCGGGGCCGGCAGCGGTGGCCCGGCGAGCATGGTCTGGCGCCAGTTGCGCCACCCCCCCGATCCGCGCGACACGCCGTATGCGTGAAGCGCCACCCCGACCACACCCATCACCGCCGTCGCCGCAACGATCCCGCGCGACAGCCGTCGGTCCGCCCCGGCATCACCCGCAGCCGCCGAACAGAGCATGGCCGCCGCAACCGGCGGCATCGTCACCGGCAACAGCATTGCAGGGTTGTGGAACGCACCGCGAAAATGGAGCAGGCCCGCCTCAGCCGTGGTGCCGAGCAACGACGCAGCCGTCACCGCCGCCGTCACCCGCCCCGCCGGCAGACCGAAAACCTTGGGCTCGTCTTCGAGGTTGTTGTCGCGCACACGCTCGGCCAGGAAACCCATCAGCCCCGCGAGCGACATCGCGGCGGGCGCGCCGAGCGGCGCGGAATAGAACAGGTTCTGCCAGTCGAACCCGCCGACCTTCTTCGTGACGTTGTAGAGGTGAAAACCGGTGCCAATAAGACCAACGATGCCGGCAGCGGCGTAGACGGCATCGCGAACCGGATGGGCACCGTGCCGCTTGTCAGAGATCCCGTGCACGCTCACCGCGATCGACAGCGACGAGGTCAAAAGCGGTGTCCACATCGCCTTGTTCTGAAAACCGCCGCGGTAATGCTCCATCGCACTGTCGATCAGCACCGATGTCGCGATCGTCCCTGCTGCGCGGTTTAGGCGCCGTGCCGCGGTGACGACCGCGCTCGAGGGTTCCGTTGCCTTCGCTAGCGCAGACCGCTTCTTGCGCGCGAGCGGCGTATCGACGGTGACAGCGGGCAGAAGTGTTTCGATTGGTCTAGTCTTAGTCCGCGCCACCACCTCAGACCTTGGCCGGGAGGATGCCCGCCAGAAGCTGCCTCGCACTGTTCTTGATGACGCTCACCAGTTCGGGCTCATCGGCCATCATCGTCATGAAGTTCTTGGCGTCCTTCAATGTGATGTGCGGCGGCAACGGCGGAACGTTGGGGTCGGCTTTCATGTTCATGATGACCGGTCGGTCGCTCGCCAGCGCCTCGTCCCACGCCGCGCCGATCCTGTCGGGGTTGTCGCAATAGATGCCCTTGAAACCCAGCAGTTCGGCATACTTATGATACGGGAAGTCTGGAATAGACTGCGTCAGCGGCGTTTTGCCGTCGCCAAGCTGGACACGCTCCTCCCAGGTCACCTGATTGAGGTCCTGATTGTTGAGCACCATGAGGATGAAGCGCGGATCGGCCCAGGTTTTCCAGTATTTGCCGACCGTAATCATGACGCTGAGTCCGTTCATCTGCATTGCGCCGTCGCCGATGAAGCCGATCACCGGGCGATCGGGGTACGCCATCTTCGCCGCCACCGCATAAGGGGTCGCGGCACCGAGCGAGGCGAGTCCGCCTGACAGCGATCCCATCATCCCACGCCGGATTTTGATATCGCGCGCATACCAGTTGGCGACCGAGCCGCTGTCGCCGGTCATGATGACGTTGTCGGGCAGACGCGGCGACAGTTCATGGAAGATGCGTTGCGGGTTGACGGGATCGGCGGGCACCATCGCCCGTTCCTTCAGCAACTCCCACCAATCGGCGACATTCTTCTCGATCTTCTCGCGCCACGATTGATGGTCGTTCTGGTGGAGCAGTGGCAAAAGCGCAGCGAGCGTCTGCTTGCTGTCGCCGATCAGCGAATATTCCATCGGATATCGCAGCGACACGTTCGCGCCATCGATGTCGATCTGCACCCCGCGCGCGTCGCCTGGCTTGGGCAGGAATTCGCTATACGGGAAGGCCGAACCCACCATCAGGAGGGTGTCGCATTGCTTCATCAAATCCCAACTCGGCTTGGTACCGAGCAGCCCGAGCGAGCCCGTCACGAACGACAAATCGTCGGGCACCGCTGCTTTACCCAGCAGCGCCTTGGCGACGCCCGCATTCAATCGATTGGCGACCGCGATGACTTCATCCGTGGCGTGCAGCGCGCCCGCGCCGACAAGGATCGCAACCTTCTTGCCCGCGTTCAAAATCGCGGCGGCTTTCGCCAGATCGTCCGCGCCGGGTAGCGTTGCCGCGCCCGGATAGCCGACGCCGGTGTGCGTTGCGCCGTGCACCATCGGTGCGTCCTTATAGGCCAGTTCCTGCAGATCGTTGGGAATGATGACGCACGTCACAGCGCGCTTGGCCTGCGCGATCCTTACCGCGCGGTCGATGCAGGTGCGCACCTGTTCGGGCACCACGGCGGTAATGACATATTCGCAGACATCACCGAACAGGGTCTGGAGATCGACCTCTTGTTGATAGCTCGCGCCGAGCGCCGAGCGCGCCTGCTGCCCGACGATCGCGACGACCGGCATGTGATCC
>JALYTP010000266.1 GCA_030854225.1 Pseudomonadota bacterium | reverse complement strand
GCGAACACCGGCGCCCCCGCCGCGACCAGCGCGACGTACGTCCCCGCCGCAAGTGCCGCCGCCGTCACGTACAGCTCGGGCCGCATCAGGATCGACGGCTCGCCCGCCAGCACGTCACGGATGATGCCGCCGACGCACGCTGTCACCACCCCCATCAGCGCGGCGGGGAGCGGTGGCACGCCGTAGCTCAGCGCCTTGGCCGCACCGAACACGGCATAAGCGGCGAGCCCGACGGCATCGAACCACCCCAGCGCCGATCGCCGCCACCAGCGCTGCGGGGTCAGCCAGATCAGCACCGCGACGATCAGGCATACCCCCGGCGCGCGCGCGTCATGCACCCAGAACACCGGCGCGCCGATCAGCAGGTCGCGCACCGTACCCCCGCCAACGCCCGTTATCAGCGCGAAGAAGGCCAGCGTCACCATCGTCTGCCCGCGCTGCGCCGCGGCGAGCGCGCCCGAGGCGGCGAACACCGCGAGGGCCGCCATGTCGAGCCACGGCCCGATGACGGGGAGGAAGGCGGGCGGGTGCAACACGGCGTCAGCGATAGCCGGGCGGCGGCCCTCCTGCCAAGCGCGCTCAGCCCTCGGCGGGTGCCCCTGCCAGCGCCGCCGCGACGCAGATCAGCCCGAGCAGCACGAAGCCCGCGCGGCGCCAATGCCCGGCGCCGGCGTCGCGCGACACCATCACCGCCAACACGCATTGCATCGCGTAGAACAAGGCGAACGCGCGGCTGGCGACGGCGACGACCTGGAACGGATCGGTCAGCCACACCACCGCGATGGCGAGCGCGCTGGTCAGCCCGAACGCGGCGGTGAGCGACAGCTTGCGCCGTGTGATCTCGTTGAGCAGCCCGGCCGATCCGATGCTGTCGGCGACCGCGGCGGACAATTGGCTGGCGACCGCGCCGATCAGCACGAACACCGTCAGCGGCGCGGCGACCAGCGCCATGATGTCGACGATCCCCGCCACTCCTTGCGCATGCGATGCGCTGGCGAGAAACGGGGTGAGGAGCGCGAGGAAGCCGAGATAGACCGCGCTCGCGATCCACTGCGCGTGGCGCATCGTGGCGATGCGCACGTCGCGCGGGAACGTCTCGCCGAGATAGCGCGAGGTTTCGAACCCCTGCACGGTGATGAGCAGCCCGAGCAGCATCGGGATCGACGCGAGCGACAGCTTGACCGGCGGCAACGGCTCGCCGTGCCCGGCATGCCCGCCCCACCAGATCGCGATGCCGACGAGCAACCCGGCGATGATCCCCAGCTTGATCGACACGCTGCCTTCCGCGACATGCCCGACGCGGCGCGGGCCGCCGAGATAGGCGACCACCGCGATCGACACGATCAGCACGGTGACCGCGATGTTGGACACACCGCCGTGCCACGACGGGGACACGGGCACCGCCTTCAACATGAATTCGGCGAGCAGCTTGAGATAATAAGCGACCGATACGGCATAGGCCATCGCCAGCACGATCTGCGTCGCCGCCGCCGTCCAGATGACGGGGTCGCGGTCGCGCTTTTGCTCCAGCCGGCGCTCGACATGCTGGATGTTGAACCGCACTACCCCGCCCACCGCATAGGCCAGCACGAGCAGCACGGCCATCGCCCCGATCGCGGCACCGCCGAATTCGTGCGCCAGGATCGGCCCGGAAATGAGGAAGCCCGATCCGATGATCGAGGCCAGCGGGGTGACCGTGGCGCGCCACGCCTCGCCGCGCGCGAACGCGGTGAAGGTCAGCCCGGCGGCGACGAGCAGCGCGACGACGCCCGCGATGATACCGATCAGAATGGAGCTTCCCCTTTATCCGCCAACCTGCCGTAGCGCGGCGGCGCTCCCCAGGCCAGCCCGCGCGCCGCACTCCGGGGCCGGGTCGGGCAGGGCGGCGCGGCGCGGCGCGGCACGACCAGCCCGATCAGCGCCGATCGAGCCGGATCGACGCCGTGCCCCGGCCCCAGATCACGCTCATCACCGAACGGCTGCTCCTCCTGTGTGCGCCCGGTGGACCGGGCCCGAGCATAACGCATGGAAGGCAATTGCGGCCCGCACGCCGGAAAAGTCACCCTGAAAATCACGCCCGCGCCAGCCTTTACGCATCGTTTACCATGGCCGGTGCACAACAGCGTCGATCAACGGCCACGGGGCCGAACGGGGTGGTTTGGGCACATGGATAACGTTCGCGGGTTCGAAGAGGATCGTATCGACACCGGAGAGACGGTCGACGAACCGCGTCCCGATATCGGCACCGACGAGCGGCGCATGCACGTGCGCGCCTATAATCACTGGGTGTCGCTGCTGCGCGGGCGGGCCTATCCCTCGATCGAGGATCTCGATCCGGCCAATATCGCGGACTTCGGCCCGCACAGCGTGCTGCTCGATTTTTCCGCCGGGATCGACAACCCCGCCATCGCCTTTCTCGGCCGCGCACTGCGCGAGGAATGTATGCTCGATCAGTCGATCACGCATATCGCCGATGTGCCCGCGCGCTCGCTGCTGTCGCGGCTGACCGACCATTATCTCCAGATCATCGCCAACCGCGCGCCGATCGGCTTCGAGGCCGAATTCGTCGGTACGCGCGGCCACAACACGATGTATCGCGGCATCCTGATGCCGTTCTCGTCCGACGAGGAGGGGATCGATTTCATCTACGGCGTGATCAACTGGAAGGAACTGGTCGACGCCGAGACGCAGGCCAAACTCGATGCCGAGATCGCCGCCGCGGTGCGCCTCGCACCCGCACCCGCCGTTTCCGCACCCGTCTGGGCCGATGGGCCGAGCGCCGCGTTCGAATCGGATACGGACGAAACCGACGACGTCCTGATCGACGAGACGCCCGCGCCGTCGCCGCATGCCAGCCTGCACGATCAGCTGCTCCTCGCGCAGCAGACCGCCGCCGCCGTTCGCGCCGCCGACACGCGCACCCGGTCCACGCTCTACCGCGCACTGGGCCGCGCGCACGATTTCGCCTTCGCCGCCGATGCCGATCCGCACGGCTATGAGACGTTGCTCGACACTGCCGGGATCGCCGTGCAACTGCGCGCGCCGATGACGCCGATCGTCAAGCTCGTG
>JALYTP010000023.1 GCA_030854225.1 Pseudomonadota bacterium | reverse complement strand
CCATCGATCGCCACGCCGGCAAAGATGTTCACATTGTGCAACCGGTGGCCGAGGATCCACCCGACCAGCGTTCGGCGCATGCCCAGCATCGCCATCGATTCGAAGCGCATCGTCGCCATGTAGAGGCGGACGAGAATCCGCGCGCGAACCGATAGCCCGCGAACGGGGGGGAGCGCGAGCGGAGCGGCGGGCGACGGGGGATGACTAGCCATGAAATCCTGTTCTTGAGGCGGTGAAAGCACCTTCACGGCGCAGGCTGAAAACCCCGCGCCGGTGCCGGCAACCCGCCCCGATCAGGCGTACCGCACGCAGACCGCGACCGCCAGACCCGCCTCGTGGCTGATCGATACGAGGCATCCCGTATAGGTTGGTGCGCCAGCGGGGTCGCGGCCGATCTCCACATCGCCGAATTGCCCCGCCCGGGCGGGCTGGGCAGCGCCCGCTTTGACCACGGCTTCCTTCGCCGCCCAAAGACCGCACAGCGTCTCGATCGGGTCGCCCTGCTCGATGGCGTAGGCCAGTTCGCGCTCGCTGAAATTGCGCGCATAAAAGGGGGTGCCGCGAAAATCGGTCGCTTCGGGCATCGCCGCGCGCGCGTGGAGATCAACGCCCAGTCCGAGCGGGGCGACACTGAGACCGCCCGGGTTCGACATCGGGATTGCGCGCCGCGACATCGGTGCTTCCCGGCCGCCCGGCTCCGTGCCTGGCGCGGCATCCGCATCCGTCAGGCTGGTTCCCAATAATTCACCGATCGAGATGTACCGTGATTGGTTCCGATTAATGTCGGCGGCGACGCCATTGTCGCCCAACCACGCGAAGATCTGCGCGCGCTGGATCGAGCTGACGGTGAACCGCTGCTGCGGATCGACTGGAGCGCCGAACAGCCGTTCGAGAAAGGCCAGCAGCTTTTCTTCCATCACCAGTTTTCCCAGCAGCTCGAACAGCACAGCAATTCCTCGCTGTTCTGGTCGACGATCTTGAGCAGTCCGCGACGGCGGAACTGGATGACCTCGGCCTGCGCGGTACGCTGGCAAAAGGCGCACACCGCCGGTTCGGCGGGGCGGGCCGCGCCATCATCCACCGCATAGGAACGGATGCGCTTGGTCAATTCCTGCGCGAAATTCGCGACGGTCAAGCCTTCGGTAACGCGGTGGTCGTAACTGATGCTGATCGCGAACGATCCGGCGCGATCCTTGAACAACGCGATGATGATGCATTGGCCGCGCGGCAGCAGCGGTACGCTCAGGTTGATGTCGGCGGTGCTGACATCGGAGACGGTGAAGGTCGCCGTGGTGACATCATCGATCGTCAGCCTCTTGCCGATATAGCGCATCAGCCCACCGACCAGCGCGTCCTGCGTTTCGGAAAGGCTCAATTTGTCGGCATAGGGGATGCCGTAGACGGTCAGCCGCCCTCCTTCGTCGAAGCTGACCCCGGTGACGACGCGGTCGCGCGGCACGATGTGGCCGTTGTCGAAAAAGGCATTGAGGATGCGGTAAGGCTTGCTCGCGAGCAGCCGCGACGCCTCATAGACGAGCAGATCACTCACCTTGTCGACGAAGAAGCTCGACGTCCCCTCACTGCGCGGGACGGGGCCGATCGACGTGCCGAGCGTGGCGAGTAGCGAATTGCCGGCACCATTGCCCAGCACCGCGATCTCGGTTGCCTTGGCGATGCCGACCGGCTTGCCCGCATCGACCCGAGGCGACGCCGCATCGGCGACGATATCGTCCCAGTCCATGCCGTCGCCGATGATGCCTTTGGCGGCTTCCGCGAGCAGCGCGGCGGCCCCGTCGCGCTTCGCGGCGATGAACGCGATCGGCACGTCCAGCCGGACCATGTCACCCTTGGTCAGAGCGTGAATCATCTTGCCGGCAATTGGGCTGACCACTTCGACCACGACCTTGTTGTTCTCGACCGCCAGCACCGTCTGACCGGCCTCGACCGGGTCACCCGAAGCAACGGGGAGTTCCACCACCTTGGCCATGTTGGCGCCACCCGTGGCGTCAATCTTGATCGCTACCGCCATTGATGCCGTTCCAGATCTTCCCGCCGTGACCGCCGCACGGGTCCGTGCGCCTATGCCAGCGACGCGCGGCTCACGTCTAGGCGGTCGTGACGATGAGTCCAGTGGCGCGACCGCTTGCCCTCCCGAGGGGGTTGACGAGGCGGCAGGATTTGTGGAAGTCGGGCGCCGTCGCCAGGCGACGGACGAGAGCCGACCGGCAATCAGTTCTTGAGGGCCCGCAGCCGGGTGGCCGTCCAACTAGGCAAACCGAACACATGAACCTTTATGCGACGTTGGGTTGGCTGCTCCCTGCTCCCGATGATTTCGGGGCGCGGATCAAGGCCGTGCGACAACAAGGGGGCGATCTCTCGGAGGCGATCCGGGCAATCGCGGCTCACGCGCTCGACACCAATCAATTGCTCCGCGTCGCTCGGCTGGTCGACCTGTCGCGGAGCAGAGACCCGGCATCCACCGGGCTGGCGCCTTTCCGGCTTGGCATCGTCTCCAACGCCACCACCGAATTCATCACCCCGGCCATCGCGGGCACCGGCGCGCGGTACGGGCTGGACATCGAATGCATCACCACCGGCTTCGGCCAGTTCATGCAGGCCGCGCTCGATCCGGATTCGGCGATCAACCGCGCGAAGTGCGACGCGATCGTGCTGGCACTCGACAGCCGGGCGTTCACGCTCGACACCGTGCCGGGAGACGCGGCGGCGGCCACAGCCGCCATCGAGCGCGCGCTCGGATCGATCGACGCGATGGTCGCCGTGCTGGGCAGATCCTGCCCGACTCTGATCGTGCAAACCGCTCCGCCGCCCCCCGAAACGCTGCTCGGCAATTTCGACGCGCTGCTGCCCGGTTCGCCCCTGTCGCAGGTGTCCGCACTCAATCGCGGACTGCTCGAGCGTTGCGATGCGAGCGTCAAGCTGCTCGACGTCGCGACGATGGCGGCACAAGCGGGATTGGCCGACTGGCACGACGCCGGGGCGTGGAACCTCGCCAAGCAACCTTTCGGGCATGGACTGATCCCGTTTTATGCCGATTCGCTCTGCCGGCTGATCGCCGCCCTCCGAGGCAAGAGCCGCAAGGCGTTGGTCCTCGATCTCGACAATACCCTGTGGGCGGGCGTGATCGGCGACGACGGCATGGACGGGATCAACATGGCGCAAGGTGACGCGACCGGCGAGGCGCACCTCGCGCTACAGCGTTACGCGCTGGCCTTGCGCGAGCGCGGCGTCGTCCTCGCGGTCTGTTCCAAGAATACCGATTCCGTCGCACGACAAGTGTTCCGCGAACACCCGGACATGCTGCTGCGCGAGGAACATATCGCCGTGTTCCAGGCGAACTGGGACGACAAGGCGAGCAATTTGCGCGCTATCGCCGGGTCACTCAACATCGGCCTCGATGCGCTGGTGTTCGTCGACGACAACCCCGCCGAGCGGGAGTTGGTGCGTCAGCGCCTGCCGCTGGTCGCGGTGCCCGAATTGCCCGCCGACGCCGCGCGCTACGCCCGAACGATCGCGGCGGCGGGTTATTTCGAGATGACGGGATTTTCCGACGAGGACCGCCACCGCGCCGATTTCTACGCCCAGAACGCCCGGCGCGTGGAGCGTCAAGCGTCGATCGGCAACATCGACGATTATTTGATATCGCTCGACATGAAGATCCATTTTGGCCCGTTCGACGAGCAACGCCGCGCCCGGATCGCGCAATTGATCAATAAATCCAACCAGTTCAACCTCACCACCCGCCGCTACACCGAGGGAGAGGTCGCCGCGATGATCGGCGCGCCGGGGCTGTTCACGCTACGCATCCGGCTCGAAGACAGTTTCGGCGACAACGGCATGATCTCGACCGTGATTTGCCGCGCGGTCGGTGCGGATTGGGAAATCGACACATGGCTGATGAGCTGCCGCGTTCTCGGGCGCAAGGTCGAGTGCGCCGTCCTCGACATATTGGTGCGCGCCGCCAGGCGACACAAGGCCGCGCGGCTCATCGGCCGCTATATCCCGACGGAACGCAATGTCATCGTCGCCGATCATTATGCGAAGCTCGGCTTTGCCTTTGAAAAGCGCGAAGACGACGGTACGGAAGTCTGGACGCTGGCGCTGGACAAGGCGCCCGCCGACGAGGCGCTCGGCCTGTTCGCCGCGGTAACCATCGACGGGTTCGAGCTTTAATAAGCGCACGCGCCGACACCGGTCGCGAAGCGAGAAACATGGTTCATCGGGGAACTGAGAATGCAGCAAGACGAAATTTACGCCGCCCTGCCCGGCATTTTCGAAGACGTGTTCGAGTATGAAGGCGGCTTAGGCCCAGAAACCACCTCCGCCGACATCGAGGATTGGGATAGCATCGGCCATATCCGGCTCGTGCTGGCGATCGAAGAGAAGTTCGGCATCCGCTTCGAGCCCAAGGAAGTGGTGGGGCTGAAGAATCTCGGCGACCTAGTCGATCAGATCGCGCGCAAGGCCGCCTAGAGCCCGTCGTGCCAGCGCTGCCGATCAACCGCATTCGCAACTGGCGCGATTGCCGCGCCTTCATCGCCGCGGATTATCACAGCCGGTCCGGGCGCCGCCCGGTGTTCGAATTCCTGTTTCAACCCGTAGCACGCTTTCTCGTGCTGTTGCGATTGGTGGAATGGTTCGACGCGATCCAGGTGCCGTTCATTCTGCGCGCGCCGCTGCTGCTGTGGTTGCGCCGCCTGTCGTTGCGGCTGGGTTTTTCGATTAGCCTGCACGTCTTGGGGCCGGGGATTAATTTACCGCATTACGGCCCGCTGATGATCCATCAGGACGCCTGTATCGGCCGCAATTGCTGCATTCATATCGGTACGGTAATTGCGGGCTCGACACGGCTGCGCGACGCGGGTGACGATGAAGAGTTCGACGCACCGATCATCGGCGATAACGTCTATATCGCGCCAGGCGTCAAGATGAGCGGCCCCCTGATAATCGCGGACGATTGCGTGATCGGCGCCAATTCTGTGGTGACAAAATCTTTCACTTCGCCCGGCGTCACGATCTTCGGCTTTCCGGCCAAGATCGTCGCACTGAACGGGTCGGCGGGCATGATCAACCGCGGGACGGATCGCGTTCCGGCGCTGCAATCTTCACACCTTCCCACCGATCAACGAGAGAATAGCCCATGAGCACCCTTTCCGCCCGGCTGGCCGCCTATCCCGGGATTGCGGCGATTATCGATGCCACGCTCGCCGACTCGCCCGATCATCTGGGTTATTGCGAGAAGCGCTTTGCCGCCGACACGCCCGACTTCCTGGCGCGGACCGAGGAATTCGCGCAGCTCGCCCTCAAGAACATGGGCGACGATCTGCCGCGCTACGTCGCTGACTATCACTGGATGTGCGACGAATTCCTGCAGGACGAATTCTATTTCCG
Organism: Pseudomonadota bacterium; assembly: GCA_030854225.1. Classification (GTDB taxonomy): domain Bacteria; phylum Pseudomonadota; class Alphaproteobacteria; order Sphingomonadales; family Sphingomonadaceae; genus Sphingomonas. The sequence goes on along the minus strand of JALYTP010000023.1, from coordinate 5,211 downwards.
GCGCGAGGGCAAGTACCGGCTGAGCACCTTCGCCGATGCCTATCGCGAAGTCTATAGCAACGCCGATTACATGTCGCGCTACGTCCGCGGCATCCTCATCTCGCAAGTGCTCTGGGATCCGCACGCGCGCGCCTTCGATATTTTCCGCACAACCTTTCTTGCTTCGATCAAGCCGGGCGGCGCGTATCTCGAGGTTGGCCCCGGCCATGGCTTCTTCCTGTATTTCGCCTCGCAAGCGGCCGCGATCGATCGGCTGGAGGCGTGGGACGTCAGCCCGTCGAGCATCGCCGAAGCGCGGCAGGCGCTGGCGCATATGGGCGTCACGCGCGACATCACCATCGTCGAGCAGGACGTGCTCGCCGCGCCCGCGCGGCATGACGAGTTCGATGCCGCGGTGATCAGTGAGGTTCTCGAACATCTCGAGCGGCCCGATCTCGCGCTCCAGTCGCTGCACTCGGCGCTGAAACCAGGCGGACGGGTCTTCATCAACGCTCCCGTCAACAGCCCCGCGCCGGATCACATTTATCTCTGGCGCTCGCCGGACGAGTTTCGCGGCTTCGTCGAGGCGCAGGGCTTCATCATCGACGAAGCGCACGATCTGCCGCAAACCGGCGTCACGCTCGCGCGGGCGCTGAAATACGCGATCAGCATCTCGTGCGTGGTAATCGCGCGCAAGCCAGGGTGAGCGCCGGTCGGCCGATCAACCTTGGCTGTTCAACCTTGAGGCTCCGCCACTACGCGCTCCGATCGTCGCGACGCTCGATAGACCGCCGTGCCCACTAGTAGCGCGAAGATCGCATATTCTGCGCCCTGCAGGATCGCGAGCATTTTCATGAAGCCCAATAAATTGGCGCCGTTAAAGCGTGTTACGCCGAACGTCACGACGATCGCCATCACACTCGCCATATTAAGGAACAGCAACCACGCCGGCCTGCGCAGAACGAAGACGGAGGTCGCCAGAGACATCGCCACGCTGCGCATCGCCAGCATCGGGGCGAGAATGACCAGGATGGTGCCGGCGAGCGCCCATCGCGGCCCGAGATAAAAAACCGTAACGGGCTTGGCAAAAATCAGCAGTCCGGCCAGCATCACCATACTGATAAGCCCGGCGCAGATGAGGGTGAAACGGTATTCCTGCCAGAATTCGCCGCGCTCTTCTTGCGCCCGTGCCGCCCGCTGAAAAAAGACCTGGCTGAGCGAGTCGTTAAAGAGCTGCAATGGCAGCACCGCCAGGCGCTGCCCGAGCGAAAAGAAACCGACAGCGCGAATGCCGTAAAGCGCCTGTAGCGCGAACGGAATGAGATTGAACGACAGGGTGGCCAGCATCGAACCGGGAAGATCGACGCTCACCTGCGGACGGAAGCGCCGGAACATCTCGGTCATCCCGACGCGTTCGGGACGGCCGAGCGGATGGGCACGGTTGGCGGCGTAAACCGCAAGACATGCCTGCGCCGCAAGACCGAGACAGAAACCCGCGATCAGCCCCAGCGGTGATCGCCAGATGAAAGCCAAGCCGATCTGGGTCAACACCGCGGTCGCGGTGCGGGTCACGACGCCGCTGGAGGCGAAACGAAATGATTCGTGCCGCATCAGATACATCGTCGTCGAGTTGACGACGCCTGTTAGGAACACCGCAGCGAACAGCAGGGGCGCGAGGATACCGAGATCAGGCGTGGCGACGCGCCACCAGTAGATCGATACGACGCATGTCGCCGCCAGCGCTACGCCGAGGGCAATGCTGTAGCACAGCCAAAGCATCGACCGGCGCCCCGCCTCCGGCGTGATGGCGATAGCCAGTTCGAAGCGCCCGCAGGCGATCGCCCCGGGGATCGCCGCTGCCGCTACGAACGTCCCGAACAGACCAAAATCTGCCGGGCCGTAGAGCCGCGACAACAAGGGATAGCTCCCGAGATTAAACAATTGGGCCAGAACAGTGCCCGTGAACAGCGCGAGAAACTGGCTGAGATATTGCCGCCTGTTCATGCCCCCTGGATCCGCCCGGTCAGCCGACGGTCTCGGTCTGGAATCCGAGAAACGCTTCGCGGTCGCCGAGCGCAAGCTTGAGGGTCTTCCAGAAATCCTGCTCGAACGTCATTCCCAATTGCTTGCGGATCTTGGCGTTGGACACGTCGAATTCCATGATGTCGCCGACCAGCGGATCGCCGTGTTCGACCTTCAGTCGCTTATCGGGGTCGAGCACGTCGAGCATCCCTTGGGCCAACTCGTTGATCGTCACGCGGATGCCCGAAGCGACGTTATACGCCTCGCCTGTCGCGACTGGATCGGTTGCGGCGCGCAGGTTCGCCTCTACCAGGTCGAGCACCCAGGTGAAGGAGCGAACCTGTTCGCCATGTCCGAACACCACCGGATTCTCGCCTGCACTGATCTTGCGCAGGAAGATCGAGACGACACCGCCAAACTCGTTCGATTCCTGACGCGGGCCGTAAACGTGGAAATAGCGCAGGATCGTAGTGTCGAGCCCGTACAGCTTGTGGAACACGTCGACATAGCGTTCGCCAGCAAGCTTCGAGACACCGTAATAGGAGACGGGCTCGAACGGGTGGTTTTCGATGGTGGGGAAAATCTGCGGCTCGCCATATACCGACCCAGTCGAGGCGTGGACGAACTTGCGCACCCCGGCATCAATGGCGTGGCGGAGCAGGTTGAGCGCGCCGCCGGCATTAACCTCGAGATCGCGTTGCGGATTGACGAGGCAGATGTTCTTCTTCGACGCAGCGTTGTGGAACACGGTATCGACGCCCGCGAACAGCGTGGCCATGGCGGAGCTTTCCTCACACACGTCCATCGCGACAAAAGTGAAATTGGGCTTGTCGGCAAAGGTCGCTACATTGCCGCGCTTGCCGGCCGAAAGGTCGTCGAGGCAGATCACCTCAGCGCCAATTTCGACCAGCCGCTCGCACAAATGCGAGCCGACGAATCCCGCGCCGCCCGTCACGATGACCTTGCGGCCGACCAGGGTCGTATATCGATCGGCGATCACATCATTCTCCTGCGGCGACATTGGCATGCGTGAGCGTCTAGCCGTGGTTCGGGCTCATTTCCAGCGCGGTGGTCACGTCGTCCTTCTGGCCAGCGCTTTTGCTGGTGGCATGGTCGGGATGAACGGCTTTCCTTGAACGCAGACTGCAAAGCGAGTGCAGGGCATGACCGCGTTGAAGGTCATAAATGCGCGCCAGCGGGCACGTCTTCAACCTGCCGACGGGTCCGTATCGGGCACCAGCAGATCAAGCCCGCGTTCCGGCGCCACTGGTCGCAACGTGGCGAAAGCGCGGCCCGCCGCGGACGACAGTAATCCGGCGCGCGATGGTGTTTGAGGGCCACCGCTCCCCGCTCCAGCCGCATGGCGTCGTGCTTGCATGACGAGTACCGCGACCACGTACAGGATGATCAGCGTCGGCATCATCATGGTCTTTTGCCGCAGCCCGAGGCCGACGTTGTAGAAGATCGCGCTCAAGAAAAACGTCATCACCGTCGTGAACAACATCGCGTAGCGGAAGAAGGCGACTTTGCGCGTGAGTTCAGCCACCAGACGCCATTGGCGAACGAGCGTGCCGACCATCAAGATCACGAACAGGTTTTCAAACGACGCGACGAGCCCGAGCAAGCCGCTTGCATCGACAAATAGCGGCCGAAACAGCTGGCTGAAAACCTTCACGTAAAACGGCAAGTCCGCCAGCGATGATCCATCCGCGGCGTTCACCTGGTTTTGTGTCGCCAGAAAATCGGCGACAGAACTGAGACTCGAAACGTCAACCTGCATCGCGCTACGCAACGTCGCTGCGACAATCCCGATAGCGACCACGACGAGAACCGCCAGCGCCGCGCGCATCGCGATATGCGTTCGGCGGTCAAACGCCAACGCGCCGACCAGCGCAATCAACGCGATGAGCGAAATGTGCGGGCGAAAAGGAAACATCAGTGCGACCGCGAAACCGAATCCGACATAACGCCGCTGGATCTGCACCGCCGACCACAAGGCGAGGCAGGACGCAAAAAACAACGGTGCGTCCTTTCCGATCGCGCTGGTCCAGAAATACAAGCCCGGCAGGAACAGGCACAAATACACGATCGTCGGTTGTTCGACCCGCAGTTCGATCGCGACTTCCTCAATCGTGCGCGCGATCAATACCAGGCCCCAAAAACCTATCGATTGGAAAATCAAAAAATAATCCAGGTACGATCCGTTGAACCAGGTTTTCATCGTCTGGACGAGGTTGATCGTAAACCATGTCCCCGTCCCGCCGCGCATGCCGGCGAAATGATAAGGGTCGAAATAATACAGCGCGGTATCCGCCGAGTTATCCTGAACGTACAGATAATAGGCAATCGACGCGCCGAGATGCATCAACAGCATCAAGACGAAAATCGCCACCCGTGCATTCGTGCTTTGAATAAAGGCCCATCGTAGCGCCACGAGGCTGAAAAGGGCGCCGATGATGCCGACCTGGGTCATCGACGACGGCTCCGGGGGAAAGACAGTCCCGTCATCCAGACCTGCGACTGGGATAGCAACACGGCGCAGCACAAGGCGAAGATCGACGCCATCGCACTCGTGCGCAGCGGATAATCAACCACGCTGTGTGCGGCCATCAGCAGAATCGCCACGCTGGCCGCGCGACGGGGCGCGTCGGCCCGTTCGTCGCTGCTCCACACGCGGTAGGCCAGCCAGATGAACCAGATCGCGAAGGCTGTCATCAAGGCGATAGCGGGTGCACCCAGTTCGAGAATGACCTCCGCGACATCATCATGCGCATGGTTCATATACGTTTGCGACACGAAACGTGGCCGCTCATATCCACCATATACATCCACGAACGATCCAAGCCCCGATCCCATAGGCAGGAAATCGCGCGCCGCATTAAGCGTCGTCGGCGTCGCCAGGGTACGGCTTCCCGGCGTATCCCGGAATTTGGATCGCAGCGCGTCGCTCGACAAGAGCGCGAAGGATGCCGATGCCGTCAGAATACAGGCGAGCGCAGCGCCTACGATCAAACCTCTGCGACGCCCGTCCGAGCGCGCTGTCGCATAAACCGCCACCGTTGCGACGATGGCCGGGAGGAGCAGGCCGATCCCCGCAACCGATCGATCGACGACCAGCCCGATCGAAAAAATCCCGACCAGCGCGCCCAGCATGACGATCGGCACGAACCTGGCTAGCCGACGCCCTTTCTTGACGTATCGCAATACCAC
>JALYTP010000022.1 GCA_030854225.1 Pseudomonadota bacterium | reverse complement strand
CGCTGGAGCAGTTCGCCCATCAGGCCCCCGCGCTCGTCATCGTGCTGTCCTCGCCCAAGCATGAGAGCCACATCCCGTTATGGGAACAGGAGCTGTCGGCGGGGGCGGCGTGCATGAACCTGCTCCACGCGTGCCACGCGACGGGCTTCGCCGCGGGCTGGCTGACCGGATGGGCCGCTTACAGCGATGCCGTGCGCGATGCCTTTGGCGCGGATTTCGAACGGATCGCCGGGTTCATCTTCATCGGTACGCCGCAAAAGCAATTAGAAGAACGTCCCCGTCCCATTTTGGGCAATATTATGTCGCATTGGCAGCCTTAGCGACTGGACATTTTCGCCCGTTGCTGTATTACGGCAGCATGACAGCATTTTCCAGCGACGATTCGCCCGTCTATATCAAGCTGCGCGGCACGATCGCTGCGGGGATTCTGCGCGGCGATTTCCGCGCGGGCGACCAATTGCCCTCGGTGCGCGCGCTGGCCGCCGAACAGGGCGCCAACCCGCTCACCGTGGCCAAGGCGTATCAAAGCTTCCAGGATGACGGCTATGTCGAGGTGCGGCGCGGAGTCGGCATGTTCGTGCTGCCCGGCGCGGCAGAGAAGCTGCGCCTCGCCGAACGCGACCTGTTCGTGAACCAGCAATGGCCGCGCATCGCCGATCATATCCGGCTGCTCGGGCTCGACGCGGGCGACCTGCTGGAACGCGAGCGCGCCTGACGCGCTAGTCGCGGTGCTCGACCGCACCGTCGACCGTCAGCCAGCGATGCTTGCGGCGCTCCCACACCGAAAAGCCCGGCGCGGGAAAACCGGGATCGGCGAACGTGCCGAGCGGGATCGCGGCAAGCCCTGGAAAGACATCGATGACATAGGCGATCGTGTCGCCGCAGGTGGGGCAGAACCGGTAGGCGACCTTACCCCCGCTGGCGCCAGCGGTGCGGAAGACCACCGGCTCTCCGCCGATCGTGACGTCATCGACCGCAAAGCGGGCCTGCGCGGCGAACGCGCTGCCCGATCGGCGCTGGCAATCGAGGCAATGGCACACCGACACGCGCACCGGATCGCCGCGACATTCGGCGGTCAGCGCGCCGCAGCGGCACCGCGCATGGCGCACGCTTGCGCTCACGCCGCGAACCCCTCGGCCGGGAGGGCGTAGAGCGCCCCGGCACTCGCCGTCGCGGCGGCGCGCAACCCCATCGCCTCGGGCACGATCTGGCCGAGATAGAAAGCGGTGCTCGCGCGCTTCATCGCCGCGAACGCATCGTGGCCGCCTCCCGAATTCGATCGGGCGGCGCGACCCTGCCGCTCCATCAGCCACCCGCAGGTCGCGACCGACAACATGGTGAGGAACGGATAGCTCGCCGCGAGCCGGTCGTCGACGCTTGCCTCCGCCAATTGCCGCCCGATCGCGTCGCACGCGTCGATCAGGTCGCGCAAGGCCGTATCCGCCGCTTCGCCGCGCATCTCCCCGATCAACGCCGCGAACGCCGCGCCGCCCGACAGGCCGAGCTTGCGCCCGACCAGATCGGCCGCCTGAATGCCGTTGGTGCCCTCATAGATCGGCGCGATGCGGCAATCGCGGTAGAACTGCGCCGCGCCGGTTTCCTCGATATAGCCCATCCCGCCATGCACCTGCACCCCGATGCTGGCGACTTCGCAGCCGAGATCGGTGCAATGTGCCTTGGCCAGCGGGGTGACGAGTTCGAGCCGGTCGGTCGCGCCCTCCTCGCCCAGCGCGGCGCGATCGACCTGGCCGGCGGCGTAATAGACCAACGCGCGGGCCGCCTGCGTCTGCGCCTTCATGCGCAGCAGCATGCGCCGCACGTCGGGATGCTCGATGATCGCGACCGGCGCCTTGTCGGGCGACCCCGCGCGCGGCCCCTGGATACGCTCACGCGCATAGGAGACCGCGTGCTGGGTCGCCGCCTCGGCCACCTGGACGCCCTGCAGGCCGACATTCAGCCGCGCATTGTTCATCATCGTGAACATCGCACGCATCCCACCATGTTCGGGGCCGATCAGCTCGCCGATGCAATCGTCGTGATCGCCGAAGCTGAGCACACAGGTCGGCGAGGCGTGCAGCCCCATCTTGTGCTCGATCGAGACGACGCGCACGTCGTTGGAGGCGCCCGGCTTGCCGTCCACATCCAGCCGGTATTTGGGGACGAGGAACAACGAGATGCCGCGCGTCCCCGGCGGCGCACCGGGGGTGCGCGCGAGCACGAGGTGGACGATGTTGGGCGCCATGTCGTGATCGCCGAATGAGATGAAGATCTTGGTGCCCTTGATGCGCCAGCTGCCGTCGTCGCCCTCCTCTTTCCCAACGGGCGTCGCCATCGTGCGCAGCGCCCCCACGTCGCTGCCCGCCTGCGGCTCGGTCAGGTTCATCGTGCCGGTCCATTCGCCGGTCGCCAGATGCGGCAGGTACAACGCCTGCTGCGCCTGGTCGCCGTGGTGGATCAGCGCCTCGATCGCCCCGACGGTGAGCGTGGGGGCGAGCGCGAAGCCCATGTTCGCCGTGCCCAGCGTCTCCAGCACTGCGGTCTGCATCGCGAACGGCAGCCCCTGCCCGCCATACGCCTCGGGCACGCCGATCGTGCCCCAGCCGCCCGCGACATAATCGTGATAGGCCCGCACGAAATGCGCCGGCATCTTCACGCCCTCGCGGGTCCAGATCGGGCCGGCCGTGTCGCCTGCGCGCAGCAGCGGCGCCCATTCGCCCGCCGCGAACGACCCCGCCCCCTCCAGCACCGCGTCGACGACATCGTCGCTCGCGGTGGCGAAGCGATCGCTCGCCGCCAGCTCGCCCACGCGCACGACATGATCGAGCACGAAACGCTGTTCGGCGGTGGCGGGGGTAAACGGCATCGGCTTCCTCTCTCGAACAGGCACGCTATAGCCGCCTGCGATGACCGCGCCAAATACCCGCATCCTGCCCTATAACGGCCACACGATCGCCGAGGCCGCCGCGCTGATCGCCACGGGCCAATGCGTCGCGGTGCCGACCGAGACGGTGTACGGCCTCGCAGCCGACGCGACCGACGGCGCGGCGGTGGCGCGGGTGTACGAAGCGAAGGGCCGGCCGAGCTTCAACCCGCTGATCGTGCACGTTCCCGATCTTGCCGCCGCGCGCAAGCTGGCGGCGTTCGATGCGCGGGCGGAGGCGCTGGCGGCGGCGTTCTGGCCCGGGCCGCTCACGCTGGTGCTGCCGCTCAAACAGTCGGCTGGAATCGCCTCGCTCGTCACCGCCGGGCTGGAGACGATCGCGATCCGCGTGCCCGATCACCGCGCGATGCGTGCGCTGCTCGCCGCCTGCGGCACGCCGCTCGCCGCGCCGTCCGCCAATGCCAGCGGCACGATCAGCCCGACCCGCGTCGAGCATGTCGCACACAGTCTCGACGGACGCATCCCGCTGATCGTCGACGACGGGCCGACGCGGCAGGGGATCGAATCGACCATCGTGCGCGAGGTGTTCGGCATGACCCGCATCCTGCGCCACGGCCCGGTCACGGGCGCCGAGGTGCTGGCGGTGCTGTCGAACGGCGGGCAACGGGTCGATCGCTTCGACACCGGCGCCGACGCGCCCGCCGCGCCGACGATCGAGGCGCAGATCGAGGCGCAGGCAATCGAGGCGCCGGGCCAGCTCGCCTCGCATTATGCGCCGCGCAAGGCCCTGCGGATCGACGCGCCGCGCGCCGCCGGGGACGAATGGATGATCGGTTTCGGCCCGACGCCCGGCGACGACACGCTATCGGCGACCGGCGACCTGACCGAGGCGGCGACGCGGCTGTTCGACTTGTTGCACAAGGCGGATGCGTCGGACAAGCCGAAGATCGCGGTGGCGCCGGTGCCCGATAGCGGCATCGGCGAGGCGATCAACGACCGCCTGCGCCGCGCCGCGCACCGCGACTGAGAGGTCAGGTCGCCGGCGCGGCGGCTTTCGAGCGCGCGGCGAAGCTCTTGCGCAGTTTCGCCAGCTTGGGCGGGATCACCGCGAGGCAATACGGATTGCGCTGACCCTCGCCGTCCCAATATTCCTGGTGGTAATCCTCCGCCGGCCACCAAGTGCCCATCGGCTCGATCGTCGTGACGATCGGGGCGGGCGAGGCGCCGGCCGCGCGCTGGATCGCCGCCTGCGCCTCGGCGCGCTGGCTCTCGTCATGCGGGAAGATCGCCGAGCGATATTGCGTGCCGACATCGTTGCCCTGGCGGTTCAGCTGGGTCGGATCGTGCGTCGCGAAGAACATGTCGAGCAGGTCGCCATAGCTGAGCTGGCCGGCGTCGAAGGTGATGCGGATCGCCTCGGCGTGCCCGGTGTCGCCGCCGCACACCTGCTTGTAGGTCGGGTGCTCGACGTTGCCGCCGATATAGCCGCTCTCGACCTTCTCGACCCCGATCACGTCGTTGAACACGGCCTCGGTGCACCAGAAACATCCGCCCGCCAGCGTGGCGACTTCACTTGCCATCATGCGCTCCTCCTTTAGAGCCTCCGAAATAGGAACGACGCAGCGGAATCGAAAGGGCGGACATGCTGGACGGCGCGGTGATGGTGACGGGTGGCGCGGGCTATATCGGCAGCCACGCGGTGCTGGCGCTGTGCGATGCTGGATACCGGGTGGTGGTGGTGGACAATCTCGTCACCGGTTTCGCCTGGGCGGTCGACCCGCGCGCGACCCTGATCGAGGCAAATGTCGAGGACGAGCCCCGCATCCGCGCGGCGATCCGCGATCACGGCGTCAAGGCGATCATGCACTTCGCCGGCTCAGTAGTAGTGCCCGAAAGCGTGGCGGACCCGCTCAAATATTATCGCAACAACACGGTCGCGAGCCGCGCGCTGATCGAAAGCGCGGTGGCGGAGAGCGTGCCGCACTTCATCTTCTCCTCCACCGCCGCGACCTATGGCACGCCCGAGCGGGTGCCCGTCGCGGAAGGCGACCCGACGGTGCCGATCAACCCTTACGGCATGTCCAAGCTGATGACCGAGGCAATGCTGCGCGACACCGCCGCCGCGCACCCGATCAATTATGCGGCGCTGCGCTATTTCAACGTCGCGGGGGCGGATCCGCAAGGGCGATCGGGCCAGTCGACCGCCGGCGCGACGCACCTGATCAAGGTCGCGGTGGAGGCGGCGACGGGCAAGCGCGCGTCGGTCGGCGTGTTCGGCACCGATTTCGACACGCCCGACGGCACCGGGGTGCGCGATTACATCCATGTCAGCGATCTGGCGGCCGCGCATGTCGCGGCGCTCGACCTGCTGGTCGCCGATCCGGCGCGTAACCACACGCTCAACGCGGGCTACGGGCGCGGCTTCTCGGTGCTCGAAGTGCTCGACGCGGTCGACCGGGTGACCAACAGGACGATCGAGCGCCGCATCGAGGGCCGCCGCGCGGGCGACCCCGCCGCGCTGATCGCCGACAACCGCGCGATCCTCGGGGCGCTCGACTGGACGCCGCGCCACGCCGATCTCGACACGATCGTGACCGACGCGCTGGCATGGGAGAGCAAGCTGGCCGAGCGCGACTAAATGCTAGCGCGGAGGTGGCGCCCGGTGCTGCCGCAGCGCGGCGCCGACCGCCCACCAGCCGATCGCCCACAAGGTGCCGAACGCCCAGCCGGCGAGCACATCGCTCGGCCAGTGCACGCCGAGATAGATGCGGCTGAACCCGATCCCCGTGACAAGCAAAGCGGTCGCGGCGAGGATATAGAGCCGCGCCGCGCGCCCCTCGACGATCTGGTCGATCAGGGTCGCCAGCGTAAGATAGACGATCGCGCTGTTCGCCGCATGCCCGCTGGGAAAGCTGAGCGACGACACCTGGACGAGGTGATCGGTGATCTGCGGCCGCGCCCGCCCGACCAGCACCTTGACGATCGAGACCGCGATCGACCCGCTGATCGTCCCCCCCAGCACCAGCGCGAGCGTCAGCCAGTGCCGCTGGATGGCGAGGAAGCCCGACACCAGCAGCACGATCAGCACCAGCGCCGTCACCCCGCCGAGCGCCGTCACGTCGAGCATCGCCGCGCGGAACCAGGCCGGACCGATCGGCGCGCCGCGCGCCACGCCGCCGCGCGCCCATAACAGGATGTTGCGGTCGAACGCGAACTGCGCGCCGTCCTCGATCGCGTCGCCCGCCACCCAGATCAGGATCACGGCGAGCGCCACCGCCGCCAGCGCCCATAACCACCAGTACCGGGCGGTGGCGGCTGGTGAGCGCGGCGTCATGCGGGAAATTCGGTCATCGGCTCACTAATAGGGATTTGCGCGGCGCTGCAAATTGCTATCTGACGCGCAACTGGAGATCGATCGTTGAGAAGTCCGGCATGAAAACCAGAGCTGCCGTCGCCTTTGCCGCCAAGCAGCCGCTCGAGATCGTCGAGCTGGACCTTGACGGGCCCAAGGCGGGCGAGGTGCTGGTCGAGATCATGGCGACGGGCATCTGCCACACCGACGTCTACACGCTCGACGGGCTGGACAGCGAGGGGCTGTTCCCGAGCGTGTTGGGGCATGAAGGCGCGGGGATCGTGCGCGGGGTTGGCGCGGGCGTCATCTCGGTGAAGCCGGGCGATCACGTCATCCCGCTCTACACCCCCGAATGCCGGCAATGTAAAAGCTGCCTCAGCGGCAAGACCAATTTGTGCACCGCGATCCGCGCCACGCAGGGGAGAGGCGTGATGCCCGACGGCACCTCGCGCTTTTCGTACAAGGGCCAGCCAATCTTTCACTATATGGGCTGCTCGACCTTCTCGAACTTCACCGTCCTGCCCGAGATTGCCGTCGCCAAGATCCGCGAGGACGCGCCGTTCAAGACGAGCTGCTATATCGGCTGCGGCGTTACTACCGGGGTCGGCGCGGTGGTCAACACCGCCAAGGTGCAGGCGGGCGACAATGTCGTGGTGTTCGGGCTGGGCGGGATCGGGCTCAACGTCGTCCAGGGCGCGAAGCTCGTCGGCGCGGGCAAGATCATCGGCGTGGACCTCAACCCGGACCGTGAGGAATGGGGCCGCCGGTTCGGGATGACCGATTTCCTCAATTCGACGGGCCTGTCGCGTGACGAGACGGTCGCCAGAATCGTGCAAATGACCGACGGCGGCGCGGATTACACTTTCGACGCGACCGGGAATACCGAGGTGATGCGCACCGCGCTCGAGGCATGCCACCGCGGCTGGGGGACCAGCATCATCATCGGCGTGGCGGAGGCGGGCAAGGAAATCGCCACGCGCCCGTTCCAGCTCGTCACCGGGCGCAACTGGCGCGGCACCGCGTTCGGCGGGGCGAAGGGGCGGACGGACGTTCCCAGGATCGTCGACTGGTATATGCAGGGCAAGATCGCGATCGACCCGATGATCACCCATGTCCTGACACTCGACGACATCAACAAAGGCTTCGAGTTGATGCATGCAGGTGAAAGCATCCGTACCGTCGTGGTCTATTGACGTTCACACAGGAGAAAATGCCATGTTCAGCCATATGATGGTCGGGTCGAACGACATCGACCGGTCGAAGAAATTCTACGATGCGACCTTCGCGGCGATGGGGGGCAAGCCCGGTCGTATCGATGACAAGGGGCGCATCATGTACATGCACGATGGCAGCATGTTCCTCGTCACCCCGCCGATCGACGGCCAGCCCGCGACGCACGGCAACGGATCGACGATCGGCTTCGCGATGACGCCCGAACAGGCCGATGCCTGGCACCAGGCTGGCGTCGAGCATGGGGGCACCGCGATCGAGGATGCGCCGGGCATCCGCACCAGCAGTATCGGCAGCCTGTACCTCGCCTATCTGCGCGATCCCGACGGCAACAAATTGTGCGCGCTGCACCGCATGCCAGCATGATGCAGGCCTGACGTGACGATCGAGACGCTTTCGGAGAACCGCAGCCATGGCGGGGTCCAGGGCGTCTATCGCCATGCGAGCACGGCGACCGGCACGCCGATGACCTTTTCGGTCTACATCCCGCCGCATGAAGGCGGGGCGCGGCTGCCGCTGCTGTGGTATCTCTCGGGGCTGACGTGCACCCACGCCAACGTCACCGACAAGGGCGAATACCGCGCGGCCTGTGCCGAACACGGCGTGATCTTCATCGCGTCCGATACCAGCCCGCGCGGCCCTGATAGCGACGGAGGCGACGTGCCCGACGACGATGCTTATGATGTTGGGCAAGGCGCCGGTTTCTACGTCGATGCGACCGAGGAGCCGTGGCGTCGGCATTTCCGCATGCGATCCTATATCGAGGACGAACTGCCCGCGCTGATCGCGGCCGAATTTCCCGCCGCCGACATGAGGCGCCAGGGCGTTACCGGCCATTCGATGGGCGGGCACGGCGCGCTGACCACCGCGCTCCGCAACCCCGACCGCTTCAGGAGCGTCTCGGCCTTCGCGCCGATCGCCGCGCCGCTGGCCTGCCCGTGGGGCGAAAAGGCGCTCGGCGGCTATCTCGGCCCCGACAAGGCGACGTGGCGCCCCTATGACGCCTGCGCGCTGATCGACGACGGCGCGCGGGTGCCCGACATATTGGTCGATCAGGGCGATGCGGACGCGTTCCTCGCCGGGCAGCTCAGGCCCGAACGCCTCGCCGATGCCTGCCACCGGGCGGGCATCGACCTGACGCTCAGGATGCAACCGGGATACGACCACAGTTATTATTTCATCGCCACCTTCATGGCCGATCACATCGCCTGGCATGCGGCGCGGCTAACCGTTTGACATGGTGCGTTGCCGCGATCCGATAACGTTGTCATAGGGCGGCCGAGTCCAGCGATTTCTTCGAGCGAACACGATAAAAAGGCGCAGCATGACGACCGCCACCAAACGCCCGCTGCCGATGGCGGCCGACCTGTACGGCGATATCGAGCCCTCGCCCAAGGCGAGCTGGAGCGGGTATCTGCCCGGCCTGGCGATCGTCGCGGCGGGGACGCTCGCCGCCGGGTTCCTGTCGGATCATTACGGCGTGCCGCTGACGTTGATGTCGCTGCTGATCGGGCTGGCGCTCAATTTCCTGTCCGCCGACGCGCGGCTGACTCCGGGGCTCGCCTTCGCCTCGCGCTCGCTGCTGCGCTGGGGGATCGTGCTGGTCGGGGTGCGGATCACTTTCGGGCAGATCCTCGCGCTGGGGCCGGTCGCGCTCGTCTGCGTCATCGTGATCGTCGCGCTGACGATGGGCGCGGGCATTCTCGCCGCGCGCCGGCTGGGGTTCGATTCGGCGTTCGGTACGCTCGCCGGGGGTGCGGTGGCGATCTGCGGCGCGAGTGCGGCGATGGCGCTCGCCACCACGCTCGGCGAAAAACGCACCAGCCAGGCGCAGCTGACCCTCGTCCTCGTGGGCATTTCGGCGATGAGCGCCAGCGCGATGATGCTCTACCCGCTCGTCGCGCACGCGCTGCACATGACCGATCTGAAGGCCGGGTTCATGCTCGGCGCGTCGATCCACGATGTCGCGCAGGCACTCGGCGCGGGCTATTCCTATTCGAACGGCGCGGGGCAGATCGCCGCGATCGTCAAGCTGACGCGCGTCGCGCTGCTGGCGCCGGTGCTGACGGTGGTGGCGATGTTCCTGGGCAAGGATGCGGGCGGCGCGAAGCAGGTCGGGCTGCCGTGGTTCGTCGTCGGGTTCTTCGTGCTGGCCGGGGTCAATTCGTTCGGGGTCATCCCGGATATCGTGTCTACGGGCGCGGAAAAGGCCGCCGCCGCGCTGCTCGCCGCCGCGGTGACCGCCACCGCGATCCGCTCCCCGCTGTCGCAATTGCTTGAGGCGGGGCCGCGTCCGTTGTTCGTCATCCTGGCGTCGACGCTTATGGCGTTCGCGCTGGCGCTGACCGCCGCCTATTTCCTGATCGGTTAGCCGCTGGCCCGCCCGGTCGAGCCGCGCACGATCAGCTCGAAGGGCAGCTCGCGCCGCTCGACCGGCGCGGCGGCATCGCCCAGCAGCAGCGCCGCTGCTTCATAGCCCAGCCGCCGCGTCGGCTGGCGGATCGTGCTGAGCGGGGGCCACACCACGCTCGCCACCGCATCGTCGCCGAAACCGGCCACCGACAGGGCGTCGGGCACGTCCATGTCGAGCCGGTGCGCCACCGCCAGCACGCCCGCCGCCATCTCGTCGTTCGACGCGAAGATCGCGCTCGGCGGGCGGTCGAGCGCGAGCAGTTCCTCCGCCGCCGCCGAGCCCGAGGCGAAATCGTACGTCCCCTGCTTGACCAGCGCGAGATCGAGATCGACCCCCGCCTCGCGCAGGCCGTGCAGATAGCCGCTCATCCGCTGCGCGCTGGTCGCATAGCTCTTGTGCCCGGCGACGAACGCAATCCGGCGATGCCCCAGCGACACCAGATGCCGCGTCATCTCCAGCGCCCCCGCCTCGTTGTCGAGGAACACCGACGGGGTCAGATCGGCCTGCGTACCGGGCGAGATCCGCACGAAGCGCACCCCGCGCCGCTGCAACAGATCGAGGACGTGCGGGTAATCGGTCACCGGCGGGGTGAGGATCAGGCCATCGACGCTGATCGTCTCGATCAGGCTTTCGATATCGTCGAGCAGATCGGGCGAATCGCGATCGTACGGCTGGGCGATCATCCGCACACCGTCCGCCGCGCAGCGATCGCGGATGCCGGATTGCATCTCGTACACGTAATAAGGGCTGGGGTTGTCGCAGATCAGCGC
>JALYTP010000265.1 GCA_030854225.1 Pseudomonadota bacterium | reverse complement strand
GGGTTGGCCCACGCCGCCTCGGCTTCGCGCACCGCCGCCACCGCCGCCGGCACCATCGGCGTCGTCGCGGCATGATCGAGAAAGATGCGCTGTCCCACGATGTGTTTCCTTCCCCCCGGCAGAATGATTGCGCCGGATCGCGCGGTTCCTATATAGCGCGCAATCCCGTGTGCCCAAAGGCGCGTGCCGTCCACCATCGCTTGTCAGCAGGTTTCATGCCCGAAGTCATTTTTCCCGGCCCCGAAGGCCGTCTCGAAGGTCGTTTTTCCCCGGCGCCGCGCCCGCGTGCGCCGGTCGCGATGATCCTCCACCCGCATCCCAATGCCGGCGGCACGATGAACAATCGCATCGTGCAGGAACTCTACAAGACGTTTCAGCGGCGTGGCTTCGCGACGCTGCGCTTCAATTTTCGCGGTGTGGGCAAGAGCCAGGGGGCGTTCGACAACGGCATCGGCGAACTCTCCGACGCGGCCTCCGCGCTCGATTGGGTGCAGAGCTTCCATCCCGAGGCGTCGACGACCTGGGTCGCGGGGTTCAGCTTCGGCGCGTGGATCGGCATGCAATTGCTGATGCGCCGGCCCGAGATTCGCGGCTTCATCTCGATCGCGCCGCCCGCCAACATGTACGATTTCACCTTCCTGGCCCCCTGCCCGTCATCCGGCATCATCATCCAGGGCGAGGGCGATGAGGTGGCGACGCCGTCCGCTACGCAGAAGCTGGTCGACAAGCTGCGCACCCAGCGCCACATCACGATCCACCACGACACGATCCCACGGGCGAACCACTTTTTCGAGCATGAGATACCCGAATTGATGGGGAGCGTGGACAAGTATCTCGATATGCGGCTGGACCCCAATTCGCCGATTCGGTGAGCCATCGATCCCACCCGCCCCGGGTTTGTCGGAGACGGGGAGGATCCAGAAAGGTGGATTGGTGCCAGACACGATGATCCGGCAACTCGGATCGGTCGACATCGCGCATTTCCGCGCGATGCTGGCCATGTTCGGCGACGCGTTTGCCGACGTCGAAACCTATACTGCCGCCCAGCCAGACGACGCGTATTTGCAAGCATTGCTCACCAGCGACACCTTTGTCGCGCTGGCCGCGTTCGTGGACGATGCTGTGGTCGGCGGCCTTGCGGCATACGTATTGCGCAAGTTCGAGCGCGCGCGAAGCGAAGTCTATATTTACGACCTCGCCGTGGCGAAACCCTATCGCCGCCGCGGCATCGCGACCGCGCTGATCGACGCGCTGAAACCGATCGCGCGCGCACAAGGGGCAGAGATCATCTTCGTCCAGGCCGACCTGATCGATCCGCCCGCGATCGCCCTCTATACCAAGTTCGGCATACGCGAGGACGTTCTGCACTTCGATATCGCCACCCGCTAGGGTCACAAAGTCCAGATCAGGATGTTACCGAGAATGACCGCCCCGCAAACGAGCATCAACACGCCCTTGCGCCGTTCCGCGCCGCGCCGGACCAGGCGGATGCCGAACACCCCCAAGAACAAGACGGCGATCATCGCGACCACCGGGGCAAGGTCGTTCATCGGCGTTACGTCTCGATCTCGCTGAGCACCCGGCGCATGGCGGGATCACCCTCATCGCCGGCCAGCACCTTGCCATAAGCCGCGCGATCGACATTGCCGCCCGACAGGATCACCAGCGTCCCGGCCGTGACCTCCACCAGTCCCGCCAGCACCGCCGCCAGTGCCACCGCGCCGCCCGGCTCCACCACCAGCCGCAGCTGCTCCGCTGCCCAGCGCTGCGCCGCGCGGATCTGCGCCTCGCTCACCGCCACGCCGGTCGCGTCGCGGCGCGAGAGCACGTCGAAGGTCAATGGCGACACGCGCATCGTCTGCAACGCGTCGCAGGCGGTGGGCGGCGGGTTCGGCCCAACCTCCTCGATCCACGAGGCCTCCAGGCTACGGCGCATATCGTCCCACCCCTCGGGCTCGACCACGGTGATGGCCGGATCGGGCAGCGCCAGCGCGATCCCCGCGGCCAGCCCGCCGCCCCCGCACGGAATGACGGCGTGCGTCACCGGCCCCAGCCCGGCGGTTTCCATCTGCGCCGCCGCCTCGACGCCCGCGCTGCCCTGTCCCTCGATGATCCACGGATCGTCGAAACTCGGCACCAGCACCGCGCCACGCGCCTCCGCCAATTGCGCGGCGATCGATTCGCGACTCTCGGTCGCGCGGTCGTAACTCACGATCTCGGCCCCCAGCGCCAGGGTGCCGTCGCGCTTCGAGGCGGGGGCGTCGTCGGGCATCACGATCGTCGCGGACATGCCGAGCCTTTTCGCCGCCCACGCCACCCCTTGCGCATGATTGCCCGAGGAAAAGGCGACGACTCCCCGGCTGCGCTGATCGGCATCGATCGCGGTGAGCCTGTGCCACGCGCCGCGCAGCTTGAAGGCGCCAATGGGTTGTAGCGATTCGGCCTTGAAAGCCACGCGCACACCGTTGATTTCGCTTACGAAAAATGGAGATGGCGGGAGAATCGCGGCGATCTTCGCCGCGGCGTCGCGCACGCCCGCTCTGGTCGGTTGCCGTAGAATCGTCACGCCTCGCCTCCGCCATTCGATAAACGCTTTACATGCGCGAATGTCGATCCTATTTCGCCCGTCCGCTGCCCCATGGGACTTCCACCGCAAGGCAGTTTCGGTGCTACCCGCTTGTAGCGAACTGACTCCCGGAGGTCCCTTGAATTGCATAAGCCCAGCAACGCGCTGGGGGTAGCCCGCGACCGTCGTCCGTCGCAGCCCGTTACCCTCGTCCGCCCGCACGCCGCTACCCGCGCCGCCGAGTTCTTCGCGCAGAAGTTCCCCGGCACGTCGATGTACGCGGTCAAGGCGAACCCGTCGCCCGACCTGATCCGCCTCCTGTGGGATGGTGGGATCACGCACTATGACGTCGCCTCGATCACCGAGGTCCGGCTGGTGCGGTCGCTCCTGCCCGAGGCCGTGCTGTGCTTCATGCACCCGGTCAAACCCGCCGAAGCGATCGCCGAGGCGTATCACGTCCACGGTGTCCGCACCTTCAGCCTCGACAGCGTCGAGGAGGTTGAGAAGATCGTCGAGGTGACGT
>JALYTP010000021.1 GCA_030854225.1 Pseudomonadota bacterium | reverse complement strand
CGGTCTCCATCGCCAACGCGTGGGCGATGGCGCAGGGTGCGCTGGAGGCGAGCGGCGCCGACGTCGCCGTCGCGATCACCGGGATTGCGGGCCCCGAGGGGGGCACCGACAAGAAGCCGGTCGGCACCGTGGTCTTCGCGCGCGCCGAAAAGGGTGCCGATCCGGGGCAAGTCGTTGCCGACCGACGCGAATTCGGCAACCTCGGGCGCGGCGGCATTCGCCTTCAGGCGGCGCTATGCGCGCTCGAACTGTTGCTGCCTGTGGCGGGAGAGCCGTAAAGCGCCGCCGCGCGCGCCTCGAACGCGCCGATCATCTTGCGCAGCGCCGCGCCGAACATCTGCCCGGCAATCATTTCGAACATCCGGTTCCTGAATTCGAAATCGACCGAGAAATCGACGTCGCATCCATCGGACGCGGCGCGGAATGCCCAGTCGTTTCGCAGATATTTAAGCGGCCCGTCGAGATAATCGACATGGATTTCGTCCGGTCGGGACTTGCATATGTTCGAGGTGAATGTCTCGCGCAATCCCTTGAAGCCGACGACCATGTCCGCGATCATCTCGGTCGGGCTGTCCGATCGGATGCGGATCGCGCTGACCCATGGCAGGAATTCGCCGTACCGACCGACATCGGCGACAAGATCGAACATTTGCTCGGGCGAGTAAGGCAATCGCCGCGTTTCGCTATGGCGCGGCATCAGGCTCGCGAGAGCAACGCCTCGCGCGCGGCCTTCATCTTGGCGAAGTCGTCGCCGGCATGATAGCTCGACCGGGTGAGCGGCGAGCTGGCCACGAGCAGGAACCCCTTGGCGCGCGCGATCGCGGCATAGGCGTCGAACGCCTTGGGGGTGACGAAATCGATCACCTTGGCATGGCGCGGCGTCGGCTGGAGATATTGCCCCATGGTCAGGAAATCGACATCGGCCGAGCGCATGTCATCCATCACCTGATGCACTTCGAGCCGTTCCTCGCCCAGCCCGAGCATCACGCCCGATTTGGTGAAGATCGACGGGTCGTGCCGCTTCACGCTCTCCAGCAGCCGTAGGGAGGCGTAATAGCGCGCGCCGGGGCGGATCGTGGGATAGAGCCGGGGGACGGTTTCGAGGTTGTGGTTGTAGACGTCGGGGCCCGCCTCGACGATCGATTCGACCGCGGCTTGCGCCTTGTTGCGGAAATCGGGGGTCAGGATTTCGATCGTGGTGGCCGGCGTAGTGCGGCGCAGCGCCTCGATCACCTTGACGAACTGGCTCGCGCCGCCATCGGGCAGATCGTCACGATCGACCGAGGTGATGACGATATGTTCCAGCCCCAGCTCGGCGGCGGCATCGGCGGTGTGCTGGGGTTCGAGCGCATCCACCGCGCGCGGCATCCCGGTCTTGACGTTGCAGAACGCGCAGGCGCGGGTGCAGGTATCCCCCAGGATCATCACCGTGGCGTGCTTCTTCGTCCAGCATTCGCCGATGTTCGGGCAGGCCGCTTCCTCGCACACCGTGTTCAGGTTCAGCCGGCGCATCATCGCCCTGGTTTCGGCGAACCCGACCGAGGTCGGCGCCTTGACGCGGATCCAGTCGGGCTTGCGCTGGCGCGGTTCGCGCGCGAGGGGCGTCATCTCGTTCATGTGGCGCAGATAGCGATCTCGTGCGTCGCTTGCCACCCCTTGCGGCGACCCGGTAAGGGAAGGTCATGACCGACTTCGCTGATCTGCTCGATGGCTATCGCCGCTTCCGGGAACAGGATTATACCGCCCAGCACGATCGCTGGGCGCAACTGGCGGTGGGGCAAAGCCCGAAAGTCATGGTGATCGCCTGCGCGGACAGCCGCACCGACCCGGCGCAAGTATTCGACGTGTCGCCGGGCGAGATCTTCGTCGTGCGCAATATCGCCAACCTCGTGCCGCCGTTCGAACTGGGCGGTGGACGCCACGGCGTGTCGGCGGCGCTGGAATTCGCGGTGACGCAGCTTGAAGTGAGCGAAATCGTCGTGCTGGGGCACGGATCGTGCGGCGGCGTATCGGCCGCGCTTTCCCGGAAATTCGACGGCGCTCCACCGGGGGCGGGCGGTTTTATCGCTCACTGGGTCGACATGCTCGACGCGGCGCGGGACCGGATCGTCGCGCAGTACGGCACCGGGCCGGAAGCCACCCGGGCGCTGGAGCTGGAGACCGTGCGCGTCAGTATCGCCAACCTGCGCACCTTCCCCTGCATCCCCGAACGCGAGGCGGCGGGCACGCTAAGGTTGCGCGGTGCGTATTTCGCGATTCGCGACGGCGTGCTGCATGTGATGGACGAAGCGGGGGATTTCGCGCCGGCGTGACGCTTGCCGCGCTGCACGGCCTCGCTTAGCGTCGCGGCATGAAACCAACCACCCAGCGCCGCCTTCGCCAATGGCATCATTATATCGGCGTGTTCTTCGCGCCTGCGATCCTGTTCTTCACCTTCACCGGCGGGTTGCAGACGTTCAGCCTGCACGAGGCCAAGGGATATGGCGGCAAGCCCCCGCCCGCCTGGATCGCGTGGATGTCGAGCGTGCACAAGGATCAGGCCCCGCCGCGCGAACAGCATGCTGGGCCCGCCAAACCCACCACGGCGGCGGCGCCAGCCAAAGCCGCGCATGTCGCCGACCGCATCGCCGCCCCGGCCGGCGCGAAACGCCCCTCCCCGTTGCCGCTGAAGATTTTCGTCGCGCTGTTGGCGGCATCGTTGTTCTGCTCGACGTTGCTGGGCGTCATCATCGCGCTCAACAACCGGACGATGCGGACGCGATCGATCGGGTTGCTGATCGTGGGCGCGGTCCTGCCCTGTGTGTTGCTCTGGCTCTAGCGGTCGAGTTCGTCGAGCACGAACGCGATACGCTCCTCGACCGACACGCGCGGCAAAGGGACGACCTCATAACCAAGCGCGGGGTAATCACGCGCCAGCCGATCATATTCGGCGAGCGCGCGATCGAAGCCGTGGCGCCGGTCCTCGTCGTTGACATAGATTTCGGGCCAGGGAGGCGCGAGGAACGCGCGTCGGTCGTAGCGCTCGGCGTCGCACAGTCGGTGCAACGCCGGCTCTTTTCCGAGATATTCGAGCGCCGAGGCGACATCGACCAGCGAGCGATCGAAAAAGACGAGGCCGCCCCGCGCTATCGCCGCTTCGCGATCCCGCTGGGCTTTCGTGACCGCCAGCCGCAGGAACCCGACCGGGTCCTGCCACGGCGAAACGCCCTCCGCGATCATCGCGCGGCCCCATTCGGGAACCGTGTCGAAGCCGCGATCGGCAAGCGCCGTGAGCAAGGTCGACTTGCCGCCCCCCGAGCCACCCGACAGGACGACGAGGCGCGACGGCGCGGTCACCCTGCGTCGGGCGTCACGATTTCGGCGCCATCCTTCTTCGCGGCATCCGCGGTCGAGCGGAGGTTCAGTTCCTTCAACTGGCGGGCGCTGACGAAGCTGGGCGCCCCCATCATCAGATCCTCGGCCTTCTGCGTCATCGGGAAGACGATGACCTCGCGGATGTTGGGTTCGTCGGCGATCAGCATGACGATACGGTCGACGCCCGGCGCCGAGCCACCGTGCGGCGGCGCGCCGAACTTGAACGCGTTGATCATGCCGGCGAAATTGGTGTCGACATCGGCCTGCGAATAGCCGGCGATCTCGAACGCCTTGTACATGATCTCGGGCCGGTGATTCCGGATCGCGCCCGACGACAGCTCCACGCCGTTGCAGACGATGTCGTACTGGTACGCGAGGATATCGAGCGGATCCTTGGTCTCCAGCGCTTCCAGCTCACCCTGCGGCATCGAGAAAGGGTTGTGGCTGAAATCGACCTTCTTCGCATCCTCGTCATATTCGAACATCGGGAAGTCGACGATCCAGCAAAATTCGAACCGCTTGTCGTCGATCAGATCGAGCTGTTCCGCGACACGGGTGCGCGCGAGACCGGCGAGCCTGGCGGCTTGGGCTTCCTTTCCGGCGGAGAAGAAGATGCCGTCATTCGGGCCGAGGCCAAGCGCGTCGGCGATCGCCTTCATCCCATCCTGCCCGTGATTGTTGGCGATCGGGCCGCCGAAAACGCCATCCTTCTGCGTCGCATAACCAAGGCCGGGAAAGCCCTCGCCCTGCGCCCAGCTGTTCATGTCGTCAAAGAACTTGCGGCTCTTCCCGAGCGTGTTCGGAGCGGCCAGCGCGCGCACGACATCGCCCGCTTCCACCATCGAGGCGAAGCGGCCGAAGCCCGATCCCCTGAAGTGATCGGACACGTCGGTGATGAGGATCGGGTTGCGCAGATCGGGCTTGTCGCTGCCATATTTCAGCATCGATTCGCGGTACGGGATGCGTTTGAACGGCAGCGGCGAGACGCTGCGCCCCTTGCCCTGCCAGTCGGCGAATTCCTCGAACACGCCGTGCAGGACGGGTTCGATCGCGGCGAACACATCGTCCTGCGTGACGTAGCTCATCTCGAAATCGAGCTGGTAGAATTCGCCGGGCGAGCGGTCGGCGCGCGCATCCTCGTCGCGAAAGCACGGCGCGATCTGGAAATACCGGTCGAACCCGGCGACCATCAGCAGCTGTTTGAACATCTGCGGCGCCTGCGGCAGTGCGTAGAACTTGCCCGGATGCACCCGGCTCGGCACGAGATAATCGCGCGCGCCCTCGGGCGAAGAAGCGGTCAGGATCGGGGTCTGGAATTCGGTGAAGCCCTGCCCGATCATCCGCTGGCGCAGCGACGAAATAACGTTGGAGCGCAGCACGATATTGTTGTGCAACCGCTCCCGCCG
The DNA here is from genome assembly GCA_030854225.1 of Pseudomonadota bacterium. GTDB lineage: Bacteria > Pseudomonadota > Alphaproteobacteria > Sphingomonadales > Sphingomonadaceae > Sphingomonas. The sequence goes on along the minus strand of JALYTP010000021.1, from coordinate 5,913 downwards.
CAGATCGAGGAAGCGGTAACGCAGGCGGATATCCTCGGGATAGTCGGCCTCGCCCGCCACCGGCATGGGCAACTCCTGCGCGACCGACTGTATCACCGCCTCGCTCGCGCGCACCTCGATCCCGCCGGTCGGCAGGTTCGGGTTGACCGCATCCGGGGCGCGCGCGGCGACATTGCCGGTGATCGTCACCACGCTCTCGTTCTTGAGCGATTCGATCACCTTGAACACCGGCCCGCTGACATCGGTGACGATCTGGGTGATGCCGTAATGATCGCGCAGATCGACGAACACGAGATCGCCGTGATCGCGCTTTTTATGGACCCAGCCCGAGACGCGGACCTCCTGCCCGACATGATCGGGGCGCAGTTCGGCGCAATTGTGGGTGCGATAGACGTGCATGGCGATCAACTCGTGTCTTCGATCCCCGGCCAAAGCCAGGGTCCAGAGCCGCACGGGCAGCCTTCGCGATTCTGGACCCGGGCTTTCGCCGGGAACGGCTGAAAGTAACATGCGCCCCTCCCTTCCCTATCCGCCTTTGTCAACCCGGCGAACCCCCGCTATGGCGCGGTGATGCATATCCACCCCCTGATTACCGACAGCGCGACGCTCGCCAACCTCTGCGCCAGGCTCGCCAAGGCGGATTTCGTGTGCGTCGACACCGAATTCATGCGGGAAAACACCTTTTTCCCCGAACTGTGCCTGATCCAGATCGCCGATACCGAGGAGGCCGCGGCGATCGATCCGATGGCGGCCGGGCTGGACATGGCGCCGTTGCTCGAACTGATGGTCGCTAACGAGGATGTGCTGAAGGTCTTCCATGCCGGCGGGCAGGATCTTGAGATCATCTATAACCTGACCGGCAAGACGGCCTATCCGCTGTTCGACACACAGGTCGCGGCGATGGCGCTCGGCCAGGGGGAGCAGATCGGATACGGCAATCTGGTCGAGAGCTATCTCGGTATCGTCGTCGACAAGGGCGCACGCTTTACCGATTGGAGCCGCCGCCCGCTCGATGCGCGGCAGATCGAATATGCGATCGGCGACGTGACGCATCTGGCGCGGATATTCCCCAGGATGCTGGAGCGGTTGCGCACGACCGGGCGCGGCGCGTGGCTCGACGTCGAGATGGAGCGACTGGGCGATCCGGCCAATTACGCCAACGATCCGGACGAGGCGTGGAAGCGGGTGCGCATCCCGGGCCGCAAGCCCGATGTGCTCGGACGGCTAAAGGCGCTGGCGCGGTGGCGCGAGCTTGAGGCGCGGGGCAAGGATTTGCCGCGCGGGCGCATCGTCAAGGATGAAACCATCGCCGATCTCGCCGGGCATCCGCCGAAGAAGCAGGCCGATCTCGCCAAGGTGCGCGGGCTGTCGGCGACCTGGGCGGGGAACGATATCGGCGGGCGGCTGATGGCAGCGCTCGAAAAGTCGGTGCCGCTGTCGGCTCACGAGATGCCGGTGCGTGACGATCGCAAGCCGGGGCTCGGCAAGGACGGCGCGCTGGTCGCCGATCTGCTCAAGCTGCTGCTTAAGATTCGCTCGAAGGACATCGACGTCGCCTCGCGCCTGCTCGCGCGCAGCGAGGAGCTTGAGGCGCTGGCGGCGGGGCAGCGCGAGGGGTTGGCGATCCTCGACGGGTGGCGGTTCGATCAGTTCGGCCGCGACGCCCTCGACCTGGTCGAGGGGCGGCTGGGATTCGCGGTGAAGGGCGGCAAACTCCGGATGACGCGCACCGAGGACGCGGCGTGATCCGCCGCCTCGCGCTTCTTTTGCTGCTGGCCGGATGTTCGGCGGGACAGGCGCATCCCGGTGGCGCGGCGACCTGCAACGCCGACGGGGTTCAGCGCTACGTCGGCAAAACGTATTCAAGCGCGCTGGGCAAGCGCCTGCAACGCGCCGCGCATTCCGATATCCTTCGCGTCATCCCGGCGGGGACGATGGTGTCGATGGTCTACCGCCCGGACCGGCTCAACGTGCATGTCGACACCCGCCAGCGGATCGAACGCCTGGCCTGTTCCTAGTCCGTGACGATCGCCCGCAGCCCGAGCGCCTGTGATAGCGCATTGTGCCGCCGCTCGACCGTCTCGCCGTAGAGCGCGCGATCCCCGGCGGTTAAGTGCAGCGTGACCGCATTCTCCCCTCGCGACAAGGCCGAGCGTTGCAACGGCCCCGCGAGCCCGCCCGACAGCCGCTGGCCCAGCCGCATCGCCAATCCCCAATTGGTCGCCAGCGCGATATCGGCGGGTGATGCCAGTTGCGGGATCGGGGCGGGGGAAGTGTTGCTGCCGCCGAGACCGGTGAACAACGCCTGCGCGACGATCGCCCGGCCGCGGCCGTCGATCCCCACCCAATTACCGTGCAGCGCGATCTCCAGCCCGCGTTCGGCGCGGAATTCCGGATTCGCCTGCCAGCCGACATCGGCCAGCAGGCAAGCCGCATGCCGTAACCGCGCCAGATCGGGCGGATCGCGCCCGAGCAGCGGCGCGATCCACCGGTCGAGCAGATCGCCATGTTCGGCAAACCGGCCCTGCCGCCGCCCTTCCTCGCGCGCGGCGACGATCAGCGGATCCTGCGCGCGCGTGGCCGCATCCAGCGCACCGAACAGCAACCCCTCGCGCAGGCCATATGCCGAAACGATCGTCAGGTCGGTGCCGAGCTGCTTCAGCAGCGTCGCCAGCAAAATGGTGGCATCCCCCAGCATCGGAATGCGCGAGTTCGACAGCCCCGGCACCGCGCGCAACTTGCCTTTGGTGACGTGCGAGATCGTTCGCCCGGTGCGCAACACCGCCGCGCGCGACATGGCATATTGGTGGATGATCGGCAGCGGATAAGCCGACAGATACATGTCGAGCCGCGCCATCGCCCGCCATGAGCCGCCAACGAGATAGAGCGGCAAACCCTTGCCCGCACCGCGCCACCCCGCATCGCGCAGCGCGCGCGCCACGACGCGGTCGAGATTGTTCTTGCCCCGCGCGCGGATCGCCGCGACGCGCAGCACGCCGAGCGGAAAGGAAATGCGCTTGCCGATCTCGCCGCCGGAGACGCGCACCAGTTCCAGGCTGCCGCCCCCCAGATCGGCGACGATGCCGTCCGCGCCGGGGATGCCCGACAGCACCCCGTATCCCGCCGCGCTCGCTTCCTGGTCGCCGGTGAGCAATTCGACGGTGAGGCCAAGGGCGGCAGCCGCCTTCAACAGCGTCGCGCCGTTGCTGGCATCGCGCACCGCTGCCGTGGCGACGGTGCGCAGTGCCGTCACCTCCATCTCGCGCACGATCGCGGCGAACCGCGCCAGCGTGGTCTTGGCGGTTTCCATCGCCGCCGGATCGATCGCGCCGGTCGACGCCAACCCGCGCCCCAGCCCGGCCATCACCTTTTCGTTGAACAGGATCGCGGGCAGCCGCGCCGGGCCCTCATAGACGACCAGGCGGACCGAGTTCGACCCGATGTCGATGATGCCGGCGCGCGGCAACGGCGCCTCGGCGCGGGGTGGACGGGGCATCAGTTCCGGCGACGGCGCAGCGAGAGTTTAGGGACCGATTCGCTCGTCGCCAGCGCCTGACCGCGACCCGACAGCGAGGGGTTGGTCATAAAATAACGGTGGAGATTAAACGGTCTGTCGCCGGGTTCTTCACGAAGGTATGAACCATCCGGCTGCAAATCCCAGCTTTGCTCGTTGTCGATCAGATTGGCGACCATCACCTGATCGAGGATCTGGTCATGCACCGTCGCGTTGCCGATCGGCAGCAGATATTCCACCCGTCGGTCGAAATTGCGCGGCATGCAATCCGCCGACGAAATGAACACCAGAGCCCCGTCATTGGGCAACACCTTGCCATTGCCGAACGCGAAGATGCGGCTGTGTTCGAGAAAACGTCCGATCACGGATTTGACGCGAATGTGTTCGGACAGACCGGGAACGCCCGGGCGCAGGCAGCAAATGCCGCGCACGATCAGATCGATCTCGACCCCGGCGGCATTCGCCTCGTACAGTTTTTCGATGATCGCGGGATCGACCAGCGAGTTCATCTTGGCCCAGATCGCGCCGGGTCGGCCGGCATGGACATGCGCGATCTCCGCGTCGATCAGGCCGGCCATATGGTTGCGCAGATCGCGCGGCGACAGGATCACGCGCTGCATGTGCGCAGGTTCGATATAGCCGGTGACGTAATTGAACATCTGCGCGGCATCGCTGCCGATCCGCGCGTCGGCGGTGAAGAAGCTCAGATCGGTGTAAATCTTCGCGGTGACCGGGTGATAATTGCCGGTGCCGAAATGGCAGTAGGTGCGAAATTCCCCGCCCTCGCGCCGCACCACCATCGCCACCTTGGCGTGCGTCTTCCACTCCATGAAGCCGTAGACAACCTGCACTCCGGCACGTTCCAGGGCGGAGGCCCAGGCGAGGTTCTGCTCTTCGTCGAAGCGCGCCTTCAACTCCACCACCGCGGTCACCGACTTGCCCGCCTCGGCCGCGGCGATCAGCGCGTTGATGACCGCCGGCTGCTTGCCCGCGCGGTACAGGGTCTGCTTGACCGCCACTACGTCCGGATCGGCGGCCGCCTGCTTCAGAAATGCGAGGACGACGTCGAAGGTCTCGTAGGGATGGTGGACGACGATATCCTTGGCGCGGATCGCGGCGAAGCAATCGCCGCCGAATTCGCGGATTCGTTCGGGAAAACGCGGCGAATAGGGGGTGAATTTGAGATCGGGGCGGTCTTCCTCGATGATCGCGCTCAAATCATCGATGCCGAGGAACGAGCCGCTTTCGGTGACGAAGGCATCGGCGCCGCCCAGTTCCTCGCGCAGTGCCTGGCGCAGCGATTCGGCCATGCCGGCCTCCAGCTCCAGCCGGATCACCCGCCCGCGCCGCCGCCGCTTGATCGCGTTGGCGAAATACCGGACGAGATCCTCCGCCTCTTCCTCGATCTCGATATCGCTGTCGCGCAGCACGCGGAATTCGGCGGCACCATCGACACGGTAGCCGGGGAAGATCAGCGCGGAAAAACGCTTCACCAGCGATTCGACCGCGACGTAACGCGCTGGCGCCCCCGGCAGGCGGATGAAGCGCGGCATCGTCGCGGGGATCATCACCAGCTCGCGAATCGGTTCCTCGTCCGACAGGCGGACGAGATCGAACATCACCGCCAGCCCCCGGTTGGGCATGAACGGGAACGGATGCGCCGGATCGAGCGCCTGTGGGGTGAGGATCGGAAAGATCTGGTCGCGAAACTGCTGTTCGAGCCACGCCGTCTCAGTCGCCGAAACCGCCGCATCCACGGTGCGCGAGCCGAGCACTTGAATGCCCGTTGCGGCCAGTTCGGTGCGTAGCTCGCGCCATACCGCGCGCTGGCTCTGCACCAGCGCATCCGCCTCCGCGACGATCACCGCGAGCTGCTGCGACGACGTCATGCCGTCGACCGAGCGGCGCTCGACCTCTTGCAATTGCTGGCCCTTCAACCCCGCGACGCGCACCATGAAGAATTCGTCGAGGTTCGACCCAGAAATCGACAGGAACCGCACGCGTTCGAGCAGCGGATGCGCGGGGTTGCACGCCTCTTCCAGCACGCGGCGGTTGAATGCCAGCCATGACAGTTCGCGGTTGAAATACCGCGCGCCGCCTTCACCCCCGGCAAACGCGTCGTCATCGTCGGGCAGCGGAATGTGGCTGGGGCGGTTCATCGGGCCTCTGCGTCCGTCGGGTGCGCGATCACGCCGGCGTCGGTGAGTGTGGCGCGCGCGAGCGGGATCGACAAGCGTTTGCGCCGCGCGAGCACCGCTTCGTCGAGCAGGTCGACCACGCGCATCAGCGTGATGTGGCTGCGTTCGATGCGGGGAATGAGCCACTGGATCAGCTCGGGCCGGGCATCGAGCCCGCGACGCAGGAACTGGCGTTCGAACAATGCCCCCATCAGGGTTTCA
>JALYTP010000264.1 GCA_030854225.1 Pseudomonadota bacterium | reverse complement strand
ACAATCGGCGGGCTGACCTATTGGCTCGATGGCACAAGGCTCGGCGATCGTCATCTCGACGACATCGCGGTGCCGGCGTTCCACTGGGGCATGCCGGTGGTCGCCGGCGCGCATGCGCTGGTGCCGCTGATGCCGTCCCCTCTGGCCCAACCGGAGACCGACATCTCGCTGCGTCTCGATCAGACGGCGGGGTTGAGCCAGCCCGGGGTGGCGCATGCCGAGCGGACGCTGCGCGGTGACGGCGCGGTCTATACCAATCAGCAGATCGCCAACCTGTCGGGCAATACGCGCGATGAGGCGCTGCGTGATTTCTGGAAGGGCAAATACGATTTCATCACGCCGACCAAGGTCTCGGCCGATTTCGACGCAGATCGCCGCGAGCTCAAGCTGACGATGGACGGCACCGCGAAGATGGACTGGGGCGATGGGTTCTACGAAACCGACGATACCTCGGTCGGCTACAAGGCCGATTTCACGCGCGAGCCGGGTGCCGGTCACGACGCCCCGTTCGCGGTCGCCTATCCGAGCTATGTCCGCGTTCGCGAGACGATCCTGCTGCCGCCGGGTAGTTTCAGCATCTATCACCCCGAGGATGTCGACCGCTCGCTCGCCGGCATGGCGTATCGGCGACATGGCGAAATCAAAGGCAACACTTTTTCGGTCGAGGAAACCGAGCGCAGCATCGCTCCCGAATTTCCCGCCAGCGAGGCGGTTGCGGCGCAAGAGGAGCTGCGCACGCTGGCCAAGCAGGCCATGTACGTCAAGAAGCCGGATCGGTATGCCATGACCGCCGCCGATCTTACGATGACGCCGACGACGGCCGAAGGTTTCCTCGATCGCGGCAACGCATTCCTCGACAAGGGGCAGCTCGATCCCGCGATCGCCGACTTCGACAAGGTGGTGTCGCTCGACGCCCACAACGTCTGGGGGCTGGCCGATCGCGGACTGGCTTATGCCTGGAAGGGCGATACTGTCGCCGCCAATCGCGACATCGATGCGGCAGCGGGGATCGACCCGCGCAATGCGGTCGTGTTCCGGGGAAGAGCTCTGATGGCGGCGCATGCCGAAGACCTGAAAGGTGAGATCGCCGCGCTCAACACCGCGCTCGAGATCGAGCCGGATAACGCCTTTGCGCTTCGCATGAGAGCGCAGGCGCTGCATCAGAATATGGAGAACGATCTTGCTGCAGTCGATGCGACCAAGTTGGTCAAGCTCCTCCCACACGATCTCGATCTTTATTTGTTGCTCGGCAACATCGCGAAGGCGAAGGGCGATAAGATCGAATCGCTGCGGCAGGCTGACGCCGTGATCGCGGAAAATGGCGATCAGGCTTTCGCTTATGTCATCGCCGCCCAAATTCAGGCGGCCTATGGCAAAATCGACGAAGCGCTGCATAATTTCGATCGCGCGATCGCGATCAAGCCCGAGGCCTATATCTATATCAATCGGAGCAACGCCCGTCCCAAGGCAGACTATGCGGCGCGGCTGGCTGATCTCGACGCGGCGCTCAAGCTTGAGCCCAAATCGGTCGATGCGATGGTTATCAAGGCGAATCTACAACTTGATCAGCGGGATCCGGCAGGTGCGGTCGCCACGTTGACCGCGGCGCGTGCAACCGTTCAGGATGACGGTACCATTCTGTTGCAGCGCGGTATCGCTTATTCCAGACTCGGCCAGCAGGCGGCGGCCGACAAGGATTTCGCGGCCGCACGGGCGCTTGCCACCAACGCGAACCAGCTGAATGGATCGTGCTGGAAGAAAGCAACTGCCAACGTCGCGCTTGTATCCGCGCTTGCCGACTGCGATGCGGCGTTGGCGCTGGCGCCAGATTCACCGCCCATTCTGGATAGCCGAGGTTTCGCACTGTTGCGGTTGGGGCGTTATAGCGATGCCATCGCGGCATATGACAAGTCGCTCGCCACGCGCGGCACCGCCGCCACGTCCTTTTATGGCCGTGCAATCGCGGAATCTAAAATCGGCAATAGTGCGAAAGCCGAAAGCGACATGGTCGCAGCCCTCAAAGCCAACCCCGATGTGAGAAGCCAGTTTCAGGATTACGGCGTTGTTGCGCCGGTCGATCTCGACACTGTTTCAACATCATCCGCACACTGAAAAGCGATTCAGATTACGGCTCAGGGCATTGTCAGACGAACGTGGCAGCCGTCGCTTCTTGGTGATACCGCGCTCGAATGAGCCGCAAATCCCGAACCCTGCCGCCTAGTCCGTTCCGCCGTTTCAATTCGTCGCCTGAGGTGATCCGCCTGGTGGTGATGATGTACGTTCGTTTTCCGCTTTCGCTGCGGAACGTCGAGGACCTGCTGTTCGAGCGCGGCATCGACATTTGCCACGAGACGGTGCGGTTCTGGTGGAACAGGTTCGGCCCGATGTTCGCGGGCGACATCCGCCGCCAGCGCGTGAGCAGGATGCGCGGCTTTCGCCATTGGCGCTGGCACCTCGACGAGATGTACGTGAAGCTGAACGGCGAGATGGTGTACCTCTGGCGTGCGGTCGATCACGAGGGCGAGATCCTCGAGAGCTACATCACCAAGTCCCGTGATAAGGACGCAGCGCTTACCTTCATGAAGAAGGCGCTCAAGCGGCATGGCTCGCCCGAGGCGATCACGACCGACGGTCTTCGATCATACCGTGCGGCGATGAGCGAACTCGGCAACGCCGATAAACAGGAGATCGGTCGCTGGGCCAACAACCGGGTGGAGAACAGCCACCTGCCGTTCCGACGACGAGAACGCGCCATGCTCCGGTTCAGGCGAATGAAGACGCTACAAAAGTTCGCCAGCGTGCACGCTAATGTCCACAACCACTTCAATCACGAACGCCATCTCGTCAGCCGCGACATCTACAAGGAACGCCGCTCGGCCGCACTGGCCGAGTGGCAATACCTCGCGAGCTAGGCCACCACTTGCAAAGACACACCTGCATCGTGGAGAGACCAGTTCGCGTTAGACTGACAGCACCTCGCTGCCGGCGCGGCGAACGCCTGCGCTCCGGCGTGCCGCATGGACACTGGAAAACCACCACCTTCGTCGCCGGCCTGCGCCGCTCGGGCATGGTCGCGCCGATGGTGCTCGATGGACCGATCAAC
>JALYTP010000263.1 GCA_030854225.1 Pseudomonadota bacterium | reverse complement strand
CGCCATCCGCGCCCGCGCATCGGGCGGCAGCGGCTTGGGCGTTGCACTGTCGATCAACCGGTCGAGGTCCGTCAGCCAGCGTAGCACGCCGCTCGCGAGACTACGCGCCAACGCCCGGTCGTCGGGCCGATCGACCCCGTAAAAGGCGTTGGCGATCGCGCCGTCTAGCGGCTTTCCCTGTGCGAGAACGCTCGTCAGCAGGCGCAGCGCGGCGCGACGCGCGGGGGTGCCGGGGGGATCGGGATCATGCTTCACGACCGGCGTCCGGCCAGATCGCACGCTAAGTTCAGAATAAGTTTACGCAGACGCGCATGTTTTTTCGCTTTCATCGCGCGCGCGATGCGGGGCGGCGGGTCCGAAAGCGCGCGAAGGCGCACGCGCGGTTCTTGTCTGTCCCGTGAATTTCCGCGTCGCGATCAATCACCCGTTGCTCCTCTGCCTCGAGCTGACAGGTACATCGCCGCCGGGGGTGTAGGACAGCGGAAAGAGGGGCTGCCACCCAGCTTCCGCCGGGATGACAGCCCCTAGTGATCCAGCTGATCCGCGTCCCCCGTTTTAACGGGGGTAGGGCGCGCTGCTAAAGGACGTGGAACAGATACAGCAGGATGATGACCGGGATCGGGACGCCGACCGCCCAGAGAATGCAACCTTTACCCATATCGCGTCATCCTGTTTGCTTACACGCGTGAAACGACATCCACCCAGCGCGGTTCCGTCAGGCGGCGACCGCAGCAGGAACGAACAGCTTTTTGAGCTCCGATTTCAGGATCTTGCCATTGGCGTTGCGTGGCAGCGGGCCGGTCCAGAAGCGCACTTCGACCGGCACCTTGAACGCCGCCAGCCGCGCCGCGACGAAGGCGCGAAGTTCGTCGGCGGTTGCCTGCCCCCCTTCCTTGAGCGTGACCACCGCTGCGGGTTCCTCGCCGAGGCTGCGGTGCGGGCGGGCGACGATCGCGGCGTCCATTACCGCCGGGTGGTCGTACAACGCATTCTCGACCTCGACGCAGTAGATGTTCTCGCCGCCGCGGATCAGCATGTCCTTGGCGCGGTCGATGATGAAGACGAAGCCCTCATCGTCGATCCGGGCGAGGTCGCCGGTGCGGACCCAGCCGTCGACGAAGGTCTCGGCCGACGGTCCAGGCTTGCGCCAGTATTCCTTGACGATGTTCGGCCCGCGTCCCCACAGTTCGCCGACCTCGCCGGGGGGCAGCTCGCGCCCGTCGGGGTCGGTCACCCTGACGTCGCACACCGGGACCGGCGGCCCGGCGCTGTCGGGGCGGTGCTCGTAATCCTCGCCCATGTGGTGGGTGAAGGTCGCCGAAGTCTCGGTCATGCCCCAGCCATTGCCCGCGCTCGCGCCGCCGAACTGCGACTTGATCTGGCGGACGAGTTCGGGGGCCGACGGCGCACCGCCATAGGCGACGCTTTCGAGGCTCGACAGGTCGTACTTGTGCCGATTGGGGTGTTCGATGATCTGCCATGCGATCGTCGGGACGCCGCCGCACCCGGTCAGCCGCTCGCGCTCGATCAGCGCCATCGCGGTCTCGGGGTCCCATTTGCGCATCATCACCAGCTTGGCGCCGGCGAACAGCGACGGCGACAGGATCGCGTGGCAGCCGGTCGCATGGAAGAACGGGACCGACAGCAAGGTGCCCTTCTGCGGCGCGTCCGGGTCTGGCGCGGGCGGCGTCTCGCCACGGCGCAGGAAGGTCCGCGCGCTCGACAGGGCGCTCGCCATGATGTTCGAGACGATGTTGCGGTGGGTGCCGAGCGCGCCCTTCGGCTTGCCGGTCGTGCCGCTGGTGTAGAAGATCGTCGCATCGTCCTCGGGGTCGAGCGCGACCGGCGGCAGCGTGCCTTCGGGCAGGTCCGCCCAGCTGTCGGGCGTGCCGATGACGTGCTCAAGGCGGCGAACGAGCGGGTTGCCCGATTCCTCGTCGCCCCGCGTGACATAGATTCGCGTGAGGTCGCGGCATTCGGGGAGGTGCGCGGTCAGGCGGGCGAGCCGCTCGGCATCGACGAGGAGCATTTTCGCGCCCGAATCGACGAGGCCGTATTCGAGCTCGGCCCCGGTCCACCACGCATTGAGCGGCGTGACGATCGCGCCGCACAACTGAGCTGCGAAGAACGCCACCGGCCATTCGGGAATGTTGCGCATGACGATCGCGACGCGGTCGCCCTTGGCCACGCCGTCGGCGGCGAGCTGCGCGGCGAGCGCGAGGACCGCGCGCGAGAACGCCTCGAAGGTGATGCGCTCGTCGTCGTGGACGAGGAACACCTTGTCGCCGTGCGCGCGTCCGGCGAGGAAGACATGCGCGAGGGTCGGCGGCGCGTTCTTCCACGTCCGGGTCGGGATACCGCGGATGTCGCGCGTTTCCATCTCGAACGGTTGCCCCGACGCGGTCAGCAGGGCGTGCGCGGCGGCAATCGACATCGCGGGCCACTCGGTCATCAATCGTCCCCAGTACATATGGTTATTTTGGAGCAATCTAGGCCGATCATGGTGGCTTTGCCTAGACGCTCGGCGCGGTCCCGAGCTCGCGGCGCAGGGCGGGCGCGACGAATGCATAGCCGAGCAAGACGGCCTGCACCGCCGCACCGAGAAGATACGGGTACGCGCCGCCGATCTCGTAGAGCCCGATGCCGATCGTCGGCGCGACGATGAAGCACGCGCCGTTGACCGCCGTTACTGCGCCCGCGACCGCCCCCTGCTCGTCCTCCGACACCATCAACGAAGCCCCGGCAACGAAACCGGGCCGGGCAAAGCCGTAGCCGAGGCTGGTGAGCGCAAAGGCCGCGAGAATGGCCGAATAATCGTGCGCGAGTGCGATGCCGAGGCACCCCGCTGCCGCCGCTCCCGCACCCCAGCGCATCAGCGACGCCGCCGACATGCGCAGCATGCCGATCAAACCCCATTGCGCGAGGAGCGTCGCGCCCGCCCCGACCATGAAGGCGATGCCGACCGCCTTCGCCGCCTCGGCCGGGGTGCCGCCGACCGAATCGATGATGAGGAAGCCGAGCGCCTGGCCAGTTGCCGCCTGAACGCTGCCGCTGGCGAAGCCGTAGAGCACGAACGGCCAGATCCGCGGGTCGCGCAGCCGGAGGCGTGGCC